>CAYQMZ010000519.1:0-1379 GCA_964418725.1 uncultured Pirellulaceae bacterium | reverse complement strand
ATGTTTTCGATCTCCATTTCGTAGTTGATTGTTCCTCCAATCGGAGCAACCAGCGGACCTGTTTTATCGAATGTCAGCAGTGGTTCGACGATCACGACGTCTGCGCTGTTTTCTCGCGTCGTAAACGGTGGTTCGCCGGTCGGATCAACGTCGAGGTCCACGTTTGGGACCGAAAGACAAACGAAGTTGTCGCAACGAAAGTACTGCCAGGTTTGCACCCGTATGCGATTCCGACAGTGACAGTCAGCCCAGATGGCAAGACGTTGCTCGTGCAAGTCAGTGACCGCCGCTACTTGCTATCGAGTGACATCCTTGAGTCCTTGACGGAGTTTCTAGTTGGATCGTCGGCCGCCCCAGACGTGATCAACGCAGACTCCAAAAGCATTTGGCTGGCGCGAGACTCGTCACGCCTGGTTCAGGTCGATTTCGGTTCGTGGAACCGGCGACGCGAGCTATCTGTTAGGCCGTTTCGACGTTGGTTGAGGTTTTCGTCGGATGGTCGCTCATTGCTCTCTTCGGGCAACGGCGGCGGTGCCGAACAGTTTGATCTATGGGGAGACTCCAGGCAGTCACTACTCGCGGTGCTAGGGCGTGTTGATCCCGTCGGCGACCAAACTGTGCTGGTCGATAACCGCCTGCTGTTTGACTTACCCAAGAAGCCACTGCGTGGAGTGCGTAGCGAAGGTGCACGAATCGGAAAACCCGCTACCGCTCCGTCCTTGTTTGAATTGTCACGAGTCGCTGCTTTTGACGACCAACGACAGCGTGGAATTGTAGTTACTGGCGGAGACGCACGGCTTTTCGATGCGACGTCGGGCACGTACGTGGGCAGCCCTCTATTCCCGGAAGCTAAGGCTCGAATTCACTGCGGCGACATAAGCCCCGACGGCAAATATGCAGCGACAGGCACATGGTCTATCGCCGACGTTGTCCCCAGTAATGTGACGATCTGGGATGCCTCAACAGGCACTCCTTTGTTCGCTCCGCTACGACACCGCAACTACGTCTCTCGAATCGTTTTTTCGCCCAACGGGAAGTACGTTGCCGCCGGAGACTACAGTGGCGAGATCGCATTCTGGGATCCGACCGACGGTACGCAGATCGGCGACCGGCTCTTTCACCATGACGTCGTTTATTCACTAGCCTTCAGTTCTGACGGCAAGTATCTGGCATCTGGGTGTGCACACGATCACTCGGGAAAACCAGCAGTTCGTGTTTGGGACGTTGAAACGAGGGAGCAGCTGCCAACGTTGCCGCACAAAGGGGATGTCTTTGGCGTTCTCTTTTCAAAAGACGCTGAGATTCTGATCACGCTGGATGGTAGCTTGCGAGCGTGGGACTTTCGGACTGGACGGCTAGTTTGGGAGAAGCCGCAAAGC
>CAYQMZ010000518.1:857-6075 GCA_964418725.1 uncultured Pirellulaceae bacterium | reverse complement strand
ATCGCTTACTCCAGCGTTTGATCGAGAATCGCAATGCACTTCTCGAGCACTTGCTCAACGTGTTCAGGATACAGATTCAATGCTGCGACCATTGGGAGCTGCAACAACACAGAGTGGTCGTCACCTCGGGCCTCAAAATAGTGTTCTGCGAAACCAAGCGCCAAACTCAACAGCTTTGCAGACTGATTGCTGCAGTCGGCTGCAACATCGCCCTGTTCGCGTACGGTATCAGCCACGTGTTCCGGCAGGGCCCATCGCCTGATCAGATTCGCTCCCACTCCCTTGCGGAACTCCTCGACTGATTCCAGTACAGCCTCGCGGGAGAACTCAACTTTTTCTGCGTTCTGATAGTCGACGAGCGACTGCAGCAACACCGGACGCCCAACGTCATGCAGCAACCCACACAGGAACGCGTCTTCCACATTTAGTTTCTGGTTTCGCGCGATCTCTTCCGCGAATACTGCGACAGCAAGCGATCGCTGAAATGACTCTCGAACTTCCTTTTCGAACCCGGCTGCCTCGAATACTCTGCCTTGGCAAGCAATTATCAGTACGACTTCGCGGATACGGTTCATGCCCAAGCGAGTGACGGCCTGCTTCAACGAAACGACAGGCGAACCCGTTGAGTAGATTGCGGAGTTCGCCATACGCAACACATGCGTGGCAATCGATTGGTCTCGTCGGATGCATTCGGCCAGCTTGGCCGGCAGAACCTCTTGCTGATTGCACAAGCCAACCAGCTTTGATGCGGTCTCCGGCAGCAGGGGCAATTCGAGTGCATCTTGGTCAACCAGTTGTCGCAACACGTCTTGAGGACATGTTTGTGAACTGGCAACTGTCTGACTTTCAGACGACATAGTGCGTACTCCTCAGCTGCGTGGGTGACCTCTTGGGTCACGCCTTCGATGTATTTCAAACTCTAGTTCGCAAAGTCCACCGGTGTCGCAGAAAGTACGCACGTTCAGCATCACAAGAACCCGCATGCGATTCATTGGCATTCGCAATTGAATGTGTCGCCATACAGAGGCGTCATCGCTGACCGCGGCTGAGCCAATTTGCTGAGCAAACCAAGACAGCATTTGGACAACATGCACAAGGCAGCTTTGATTTTAAAACCACCGATGGCAGGCCAATTCCGTGCAGCGCTACGTTGCCGACGGATGATTGCCTGATTGACGCTGAAGCATCAACTGCTGATGACAGTTCGTCAACAAAGACTGGAAGATCTGGAACGACTCGTCCGCCAAGAGTCGCTCGTTCACCAGTTCGCGCACAGCGTCGTGACGCATCGCGATCAGTTCTTCACCGATCGCTTCTAACCGTTGCTGCGTGATCGATTCGTCGTTCAACTCGTCGAGCAGAATGTCGAGTCTTTCGTAGTAGCGGTCGATGCGATTCTTTTTTCGCAGGGTCAGCCACTTATTGAAGCCAGCCCCCATACCGCAAACGGCGAGAAACAATGAAAGGATGAATGCCATCGGTTCGGCAAATCGTTCCAAGAACCCGGGGCGTTGCCGTTGATAGTACGCTGTCGCGCCATGATGAATTGGGAACTGAATATCGCTGGGATCAAAGTGTTCCGTGATGTCACGAGCCTCGTGGTGAGACCGCAACAACTTGGCTCGGTTTGTCACGATGGTTTCGACGATCTTCCGAGCCACCATGTCTGGCAAATCCCCGCGACACACCAAACTTGATCGCAAGGCGAAGCTTGCACAAGGGTCTTCAGGAATTCCGTGCCGCGAGTCTTCCACTGGATAGACGTACCTGGGAATGGTGTACGGCTCGACGTACGGGTAAGAAACCGCAAAACCGTCGACTTCACTATTTTCGCCCACAGCTCCAAGCGAAACATAGCGAACGCGTCCCCCCTTAACCAGCTTAGTCAACGATGGTGACGCGGTGGCAGTAATGAAGAGCGCGGCGTCGATCTCTCCGGCCACCAGATCCTCGCCAAACTCCGGAATACCCTTGTACACCGGTTTGAAGGACTCGAAACTGACTCCGAAATGATCTAGCACTGCTCGGACGATATGCAGGTTGCCACTATTCGGCAGCCCCACCGCAACGTGTTTTCCGCCCAGGCTATAGATGTCTGCGATGTCCGAGTTTTCCGGGACTAGAAAATGGCATACGCCTCGGTGCAGCGGAATCAGCGTTTGCGCGTCACCCAACGGTTCTGTGTCGTTCTGAACGATGGCAATGTGGACCTCGCCATTGTTCAATCGGGACATGTTATCGACGCTGCCATCGCTGAGCACAGGCATGATCGTGATGTCGCTGTTCGACTCGGAAACGATCGACGCAATCTCTTCGCCTAGCGTGTGGAACGTGCCGTCTTTGGGGCCTGTCGCAAAACGCAGAACGATTTCCTCTTGATTGTTTCGCGACCACCACCACCCTAACAGCACGACGACAACGGCAATGACGACGCAGCCAAGCATCCATGACATTTGTCGAAGATTCATCGACTCCCCCTAGGCAATAGCGTTTCACAATCCACAGTTTGCCGTCCGCAAACTGCCGGCCTTCATGGCCCCGCCGCATCGATGTGGCACACAAAATCATTTGGTCAGCCATCTCGATATCGTTTCAGTTACGAACTCTGGCTTGTCATGCTGCACAAAGTGCTCCGCCCCTGGGACGGTAACAATCGTCAGATCTTTTTGAACCCACTTCCAAGTTCCGTTGAGTCCTGACGAAAGTAAATACTTGTCCCCAAGGCCGTGGATCACCAGCACCGGACATCTCACCATGGGAGGCTCCTCTGTCGGAACCTGATACGGTTCCCTCGGATAGTTGGCCTTGTAGTAGTTCAACATGCCCTCGAATGATGAGCGACCGAAGGCTTCCACATAATCTTTGCGTGCCGCGCCGTCCTTCACCCAGTTGGCCAATGCTTCCGCCGAGAGGTATCGATGGGCACCTTCCTTTTGAAAGTTGCGTGCGTACTGACTGTTCTTGGCTTGTTCCGGATTCGTCGCAAGCTCGCGCTGCAGGCCCCATGGATGAGGAAGGTTCAGGACAATCAGCTTCGCCGTCATCTCGGGATACTGCATCGCAAACGACCAAGCAACAAACCCACCCCAATCATGCCCCACAACTACGGCCTGCTTCTCGCCGCAGTTTTCGATCACTGCTTTGACGTCGGCAGTCAACTTTTCAACCTTGTAGTTGTCGACGCCCTTGGGTTGGTCACTCTTGTTGTAGCCGCGCTGATCCATGGCAACGACGCGATGCGTCTTACTCAGTTCCGGCATTTGATTTCGCCACGTGTACCAATAGTCCGGGAAGCCATGCAACATGACGACTAACGGACCAGATCCCTGTTCAACGTAGTGGATCTTGACATCACCGGACTCAGCAAAATGATGCTTCAATTCATCGCCGTTGACGGGACCCGCTGTTCCAATTGCACACCAAAGTACCGCAAGCAACAAACCCCCAATCCGCTTGTGTCTGCAAAGACGAACACTGAATTTTGCAACGCAACTAGGGCACCAACCTGCCATCACCGTATCCTCCCGCGGAAAGCTCTCTTAACGCGACCGATTGTACTCCCTTCGGGGTAATACGCGAGCCAGCGTTACCAACGGCTAGGAATCTCGCCCTTCAAGACTGAGTACCCTGCCGCGCAAGTGTGATTCTTCAACCTGAGCCAAGGCCACCTCATCGAATAGCCGAAACTCGACTGCTGCAACGCAAATTTTCGGTGGAATGTCGTGTGCATTAAACGTTTTTACCGCAGGGTGAAGATCAATCATGGCCAATTCATGTCTGTGCACAGCAGCGGCGCACTCTCACAGATCTCCGCCAACCGAAATATGCTCTATGGAAATCTCCGATCCCCAAATTGCAGCTGAAGTCGAATCGTTGCAATCACGAGGCATCGAGGCGGCAACGGAATATTTCCAGACCGATCGTGAAAGGCTACGGCTTTTCGTCATGCATCGGACGGACCCAAGACTGCTTGGCAGGCTGGATTGGGATGACGTACTACAAGAGACCTACATTGTGGTGCAGAAGAGATTTCGAGACTTCATCCAACAACCGGGTGTTCCGTTCTACGTCTGGATGCGATCGATCGCAGGCCAGGTTTTGATTGATCTGCACCGACGACACCTGGGCGCCCAAAAACGATCTGTGGGGCGAGAGATCTCCATGCACCGAAAGCTCCCGCTGCATTCAACTTCCGCGTCTCTTGCCAGCATGCTTTCGGCAGGCGGCATTTCGCCCAGCGGAGCTGCCATCCGAGCCGAACAACTTGCCCAAATGGAGGACGTCATGGACAACCTCAGCGATATGGATCAAGAGATACTGGCCTTGCGGCACCTTGAGCAAATGACCAACGGCGAAGTAGCAGCCGCATTGGGGATCGACAAGTCTGCCGCCACCAAACGCTACATGCGGGCACTGAAGAGAATTCGCGAACTGATCGATGCATAGCGAATCTCCCCCGGCGCAAAATCAAACGGCCTTGTAATGAATCGTCCGGACAACGACACCATACTGGAACGCATCGCTGAAGATTTCGTTAACCGAATTCGCTCGGGCGAAATGCCCAGCATCGATTCGTATGCGTGCCGCTACCCGCATCTGTCAGAAGAAATCGCTGAGCTACTATCGTCCATCGAACTGATGGAGCGACTTAGCCGCCAAGAGTCCTTTTACAAGGAGCAGGCAAACGCGGCCAATCAACGCGCAACAGCGATCGAACGACTTGGAGACTTTGACATCGTTCGCGAGATCGGGCGTGGTGGAATGGGCATCGTCTATGAAGCTATCGACCGCACGTTGCATCGACGGGTCGCCTTGAAGGTCCTGAATGACAACACACTAGCCACGCCGAAGCGCGTCCAACGCTTCCGCCGCGAATCTAGCCTAGCCGCTAGGTTACACCATACGAACATCGTTTCTGTTTACGGTGTCGGAGAAGATCAGCAGCGTCACTTCTACGCCATGCAGTTTATCGATGGCGTCTCGATTCAGGAGATCTTAGACCAGCTACGTTCCCCGTCAGACTCCCCTGCCCTCGCGTCGAATCTGATCTCAGATCGCCGTGCGCGAGCTGCGGTAGCGTTCCGCGCCGGTGAGTTTGCGGATGCCCAGCGAACGCACAGCGACATCAAAGATTGTGTCTCGGAAACGGCAGACTCGTCCGAATCGACGAGCCAGCTCGGCGTCCCGGTCACCCCACGCGACGATGCGGCAATAGAGC
>CAYQMZ010000518.1:0-847 GCA_964418725.1 uncultured Pirellulaceae bacterium | reverse complement strand
CTCCAGATCAATCGCACGCCGCTGCCTCCCTACCTACTACTCGACCTCAAAGCGACGCGTACTGGCGTAGCGTTGCCAGAATCGGAGTCCAGGTTGCAGATGCGCTAAACCACGCCCACGTTAACGGCATTCTGCATCGCGACATCAAACCAGCCAACCTTATGCTGGACGAAAATGGAACGGTCTGGGTGGCAGACTTCGGATTGGCCAAGTTGAGCGATCACGACGACCTCACCAAGACCGGCGACGCGGTAGGAACGCTGAAATACATGGCCCCTGAGCAGCTAGGCGGCAGTGCCGATGTTAGGACGGACATCTACTCGCTTGGGCTAACGCTTTACGAATTACTCACGCTGCAACAAGCTTGCGAGGGCAACACGTACAAAGCGATTTTCGCGCAGAAGCAAGAGTCAGCTTATCTAAGTCCTCGCCGCGTCAATCCCGCAATCCCTCGCGACTTAGAAACGATCATTCAAAAGACGCTCGAACGCGAACCTCAAAAACGCTACGCGTCAGCCAGAGCATTGGCTAGTGACCTACGTCTATTCCTGGATGACAAGCCCGTTACGGCGCGACGCGTCACCCTGCCCGAGCAAGCGTGGCGTTGGTGCCGCCGTAACCGCACAATCGCATCACTGGCATCCATCGCCGCAACGCTCATGGTAGCCATCTCCATCTTGCTAGGCTGGGCTTATGTCCGCGAGAGCCAACAGAACCGTCGCATGGAATCAACACTCAACGTGGTGACTGGCGGATTCGACGAACTCTTCAGTTCCTACCTGGAAGACGACCTCACTACGGCATTCGACCTCGGCAATTCTTCTCCCAAAGACGCACAGCTAACGCC
>CAYQMZ010000517.1:4062-6086 GCA_964418725.1 uncultured Pirellulaceae bacterium | reverse complement strand
ACAAAACAGGAGTTGGACCGCACAAAGGCCGGTAGGAACCGGGCCCTACCTTTTAGAACTAACGACTCTGCACACTATTTTGCAGCGGCAAATAGATCGCTAGACATAAGGCAGATCGCCTTTCGAGGCGGATGACAACTCAATCAGCAACTTCGAAATTGCCTGACTCACGGCCGTAAAGTAGGTCGACCCTTTTTCCGCGGTCGCCTTCGATGGATCGCCGCTTCCTGTATCCGGATGAACTTGAGACCAGGGTCGCGGAGTCCAACCGCCTACTTCCTTAATGGTCTTCAGCTTAAAGGGATTACATCGCCCGTCGCCAGCTTGCTCCATCACCACCCAGTCTTCTCTCAAGTGCAACATCAGGCTGGACTCCATTTCGTTAGCGTGGTCGCCCGTGCGTTCCTCGAACGTGGCGTCGTGCACGTCGGTGGCTGCAGTCCAGAAATTCAGAACGACGACCAATAGATTGAATTCGAATTGCAAATCGCGGATCAGTGGTTTGAATTCATTGCCGCCGTGGCCGTTTAGAATCACAAGGCGATCGATGCCCTGCGTTGTCAGACTTGTTGCCACGTCTCGCAAAATGGACTGAGCCGTCGACGTGGAACAATGAATCGTCGCAACCTGATCGAGTTGCTGACCGTTGTTGCCGAACGGGATCGTGGGTAACACGATCGGTTTTGCGCCTTGGTTGTAGGCGAGTCTGGCTGCTTCAGCGGCGAACTCTGACGCTTGAATAACATCCGTACCGTGAGGCAGATGATAGTTGTGTGCCTCGGTGGCTCCCCAAGGCAACACGGCGACATTCGGCTGGTAATCCAGCAACTGGCGGTAATTGGATTCGTGCAAAATGAATGGGCGTGGTCCGGACACGGATGACTCCATGAAAATTCGCTGGGCAGTGTTTCAAGCGATATCGTAGCGAAACCTGAACCAGAGAAGCACCGCACAGGACGCGATGCAGCAAACACACCATCGCGACAACTTGTCTATTGATTGGCCTTGCCCAGCATTTCCAATGGACTGAACTCCGTTGAACGCATGAGCGTCTCCGTCAACGACCACCATTCGATGAGTAACGCGAACACAAATCGAAACGGAACGCCAACGTTCTTATTCAAAGTAAGAGTTTGCCATTGGAACGGTACGAAATACGGCAGACCGTTGAGTACTTGCGAGGTAGCCACTTAGTTCTGTTGTCAGTTTTTTCGTTCGTTTTTTGTGGCGACAAAGTGGTTCGGCGTGAGAGTACACGCAGTTTTACGACAAACGTCCGCACGTTGACGACTGTTGGCGGGCGGATTGCGTTCTCGTGAAAAACATCACCACTTTGAGGGTAGATCCGTAGATTTGATCTACACTGAACGCCGGCGTTTCAGGCAAGAATGAGCAAATTGCGATTCATTTGGACGCAATCTTGCGCGGTTTAAGAGGAATCGTGATGGGGCCAAGACCTAAAAGGCGTCCGCAACTAGCGGCTCGCAAGAACGTGCTGGAATTGCTTGAGCAACGCCGGCTTCTCGCCTCCGACTTGGCCGGTGTCACGCCAGCGCTCGTCGATCTCGATTTGGCACAACATCGAATGCCAACAGCCGAGTTCCTCGCACATGTTCCGGATGAGTATCAACATGCTATTCCGGAAGTGCTCTTGGAGACCGATGAAATCATCATCGTTCCGACGGTAAGTGCGGGTTCGGCGACGGGAAACCCACCGGACACCCCACAGGACCGCATCGACCCTAATGTTGGCGGACGATTCGGAGGCGTACCAAGTATCGAAGTGCAGCAGGCCAACGGTGGCGGAGCGATTTGCTCTGGAGTTGTGATCGCGCCAACGTTTGTGCTGACAGCCGCTCACTGCTTCGATCAGCTCGACCCGATTGACGGACAACTCGACCCAGGCGTTTCGGCAATCGTTCATCTGAACAATGGCGGCGACAAGTCTTCGTCCCATCCGGCAGCGAATATCACCAGCCATCCGGACTTCACTGGGGCTCCGATCGGTGGCCCCAGTGCTGACT
>CAYQMZ010000517.1:3167-4052 GCA_964418725.1 uncultured Pirellulaceae bacterium | reverse complement strand
TTGACCGTCATTGAGTTAGAAACACCCGTGCCAGCGGATACGCCCATCTACCCGTTGCATGAGGGCGGCCTTGGCCTTGGCGATGTCATCGAGTTTGTAGGCTATGGCGTTTCCGGCAACGGCGACACGGGCTTCACAATCAACCCAACGCTATCAGCGAAGCGTGTTGGCAAGAACACTGTCACACTGTTGGTTACCGGCGCGGCGGGCGTTGAAGGCGCTGCGGGCGAAATCGATCGATTCCTCTTCGACTTCGATGCCGACAACGGAGACACTGGCTTCGAACCACCTACAGGGGCTGCAGACGTTTCATTGGGGAACGACGTTGAGTCAACCGTCGGACAAGGCGATTCGGGTGGCCCCGTCTTCTTAGAGGTGAACGGCGAAAACGTACTTGCTGGCCTCACCACATTTCTATTCGCGCTGCCGAATATTACCGAGGACGCGGGTTTCTTTGGAAGCCTTGCCGGTGGACTGGTCCTTAAACCCTACATCCCCTTCATCAACTCGTTTATCGCCGTAGACCTGCAGTTGGATGTCACTGAATCAGCCGACCGAGTCACTGCTGGTGACGGCACTGGCAACTTGGTGCACGAGGTTACCATCACCAACGCAGGTCCCAACGATGCGACAAGCGTTATCGTGGAAGATCTGATTACAGTCCCCGCCGGCGTTACCATCGACTCGATTGTGCCCAGCACTGGGACATTCAGTGGTTCCAACTGGACGATCCCGTCAGTTGCTGCCGGAACAAGCGAAACGCTAACGGTTACGATGACGGTCGGCCCAACAACAGTTGGCGGTCGAGATCTGATTTCGTCATCTGCACGTGTTGTCAGTGTTACCGAACCGGATACGGACTCAAGCAACGACACGGACGCAGAA
>CAYQMZ010000517.1:2683-3157 GCA_964418725.1 uncultured Pirellulaceae bacterium | reverse complement strand
CGTTACTTTTGTCGACATCGCGATCAGCCAAACGGAAACGATTGACCCCATTGGCTTCGGCGCAAGTAACCTTGTCTACTCAATCGTCGCCGAAAACTTGGGTAACGTCACAGCAACCAACGTAAGTGTCACCGAAGTACTGGACTTGCCGGCTGGCGTGAGCTTGGACTTCGCGATCACACAAGATGGATCCTTCGCGAACAACTTCTGGAACATCGGCACCCTGGCACCGGGTGAGGTGGCCGAACTGGATGTAATTCTGTCGGTAACGTCCGCAGCGGAGGAAGCCGCCGACGCGATTCGCAGTACAGCAACGTTGCAGAGTGTTTCGCCTGGTGACTCAGACCCATCGAACAATACTTCGATTGAAACCACGACAATTCAAGACAACGGCGTAGACATCGCGATCACGCAAACCCAGTCAAGCACGACAGCCGAAAGAGATCTGCCCGGCGAGACTCTTACATTCGAGGT
>CAYQMZ010000517.1:0-2673 GCA_964418725.1 uncultured Pirellulaceae bacterium | reverse complement strand
AGGTCCAGGTAAAGAACTTGGGCAACGGTTCGGCTAACTCGGTTTTGATCGATAATATTATCGACGTTCCCGATGGAGTGACGGTTGAATCGATCGAAGTCAGTGATGGATTGATTCTCGGCGGAACCGCTTGGGTCTTGAATGGCGTCGACGGCGGCGAAGAGCAAACGTTGACAGTCACGCTCTCGTTTGATTCCTCAGCTCCGCTGGGAAGTGATCTGATCACCAACACCGCAAGCCTCAGCTTCATCGGCGGCATCGATGTGGATTCAAGCAATAACAGTTCGACCGCCACCGCTTCGATCGTCAGTGGCGTCGATATTGAAGTGACGCAAGCGGAATCGGTTGATCCAGTGATCGCAGGTTCAGAGCCTGGCAACTTGGTCTACACGGTAACCGCAACCAACAAGGGATCAGTCGCTGCAAGTGGAGTCGTCGTCGACACGAACTTGGTCCTTCCATCTGGCGTGACAGTAGCAAACGTGTCGCCATCCAGCGGTAGCTATTCTGATCCAGCGTGGACAATTGGAAGCTTGGCGGCCGGAGCCAGAGAGACGCTGACAATCACGCTGACAGCAGACGCAAACACGGCGGCAGCCTCGAATAGCATTAGCAGCACCGCCACACTCACTTCGACCGAAAGCGGAATGGATGACGACCCGAGCAACGATAGTTCAACGATTGCTACGTCGGTTGTAAAATCGAACGTAAACGTCGCACTTGAGATCGTTGAATCGACGGAATCCGTTGAAGCTGGTACGGGCGAAGGCAATTTGGTCTACACGATCTTGGCCTCCAACGCCGGCCCGCAAACGGCAACCGACGTTGCTATTGAAACACTATTTGACCTGCCGGCCGGTACCTTCGTCTCGTCATCGGGTTCATCGACTGGCACCTATGTATTCCAGCCACAAACCTCCAGCGACCTCCTGGCAACCTGGACAATTCCGTCACTAGGTTCTGGAGCCACCGAAGCCTTGGCAATTGAATTGACCGTTCCGGCGATCACTCTGCCGGGAACTGATGTCGTCGGAATGACGGCCTCTGTCGTTGGCCAGAACGAATTCGATGCGACTCCGACCGACGATGTTGTGACCGTTCGCAGTAGTGTCACAGCCCCGGATATCGAAGTCGTTGTTGAAACCGTGGACGTTGCACTTTCGCAAACAGTTTCCACGGACCCCATCGTCGCAGGTGGGAACGTTGTCTATACCATCGTTGCCGAAAACCTGTCTGACGAAGCCGCCACGGGCGTATTGATCAATACTTCCCTGGATTTGCCTGCTGGTTCGACAGTTGTTTCGACCGTGCCGTCCAGCGGGACCTACGCTGCTCCGAACTGGAACATCTTTTCGCTTGCACCGGGGACTGCTGAGACCCTGACGGTAACGGTTGCGATTCCGGCATCGACGGCCAACGGCGATACTGCAACGAGTTCGGCCACACTTACGGCTGTCTTAGAAGAAGACACCAACGCCGCTAACGACAGCGTGACCGTTACCACCACGATCAATTCCACGGGCGAGCCACCAACGCTTGAAACCGACATTGGAATCACAATCGCGGAGTCGACGGATCCCGTCGTGGCTGGCGCTGGCGCCAGCAATCTGGTCTACACGATCACCGCGACCAACGAAGGCACTAAGTCTTTGACTGGTGCGACAATCACCACCGATTTCGACTTGCCTGCCGGTGTGACCATCGACTCCGTCACTCCATCACCGGGCTTCTTCATTGATCCAAACTGGAACATCATCCAGATCCTTCCAAACGCGTCGGCAACGCTGACAGTTGCGCTCACAGTGGACGCGACAGTGGCAGCCGGAACGGATGTGATTACAGCGTCCGCCACACTCGATAGCCTATTCGGCAACGATCAAAATGGAGCGAACAATTCAGCCTCCGTCGCCACATCAGTTACGCAAGACTCAAATCCGGTATCGACTGCTCCAGAGACCGTGGGAGTCAGCGGCACGTCATGGCAATTAGACGCATACGAGCTGTCGCAGGGACCCAATGATCCGCTGCCATGGGCGGGAATTGACACCATTGAAATTGGTTTCGCACAGCAGCAATCAGTTCAGCCTGTTATTACGCTGCTCGGTCCGGATGCCTCCAGTGATCCGATTCCCGTCACTTTAGACAGCTTCGATGGAACGATGGCAGTAGCCAGCTTCCCTGAGCTGGACCTTGGATTCTACAAGTTGGTAGTCAACGAGCAGGTTTACGACTTCTCCATCATCGTCGCCGACGGAGCCAGATCCGGTTCTGTCGGATTCGCTGATTTCGCGCTACTTGCTCGAACCTTCGGCACTGAGTCTGACGAACTGCAGACGTCCGACTACGACGCAGACGGCAGGGTTGGTTTCTCAGATTTCGCGTTGTTGGCTCGCCACTTTGGCGTTTCGCTCGATACGCTGATCCCACCTGTTCCGCCAGCGGTAGACGCCACACAGGCATCAAACGCCGCGGACCAGATCTTTGCGTCCGATGACGATGATGAAGAGCTTGAATTGTTTTAGAACTAGCTTAAACCCTATTTGGCAATCCCAAACCGTTGAATTGCGGGTTCGCTCAGGCCGGCAACATCGTTTTGAAACTGGTTCTAGGCCAGCTCTAGACCTTGTCATTCCCCACAAGTACGTCGATTGATCGCTTCCTCACTTCACCCTC
>CAYQMZ010000516.1:0-6087 GCA_964418725.1 uncultured Pirellulaceae bacterium | reverse complement strand
CGGCAGGCGTTTGCATCGCGACTTCGACAGCCCGGTCGATCACTCCGCTCCGAACGCAAAGAGTTTGTTGTGCGTTCGTACGTAGAGCACGCCATCGACCGCAGCCGGAGTCGCATACGTCCGGTCTTCCATCTTGTTCTTCGCCAAGATCTTTGGTCGTCGCCCGAGAGTCATCACTGTGATGGTTCCGTCGCCGCCGGTCGAATAGAGCTTCCCATCGGCGATAATCGGTGACGCATAATGCGTCCCCTTGGCACCAGTACGCCGCTTGTAAACCTTTTTTCCTGATTCAACTTCCAAGCAAGTTATGATGCCGCCGTTCTTTACAAAGTAGATCAGACCGTCGTGACTGATTGGCGACGGCACTTCCGGGATACCCTGTTTCTCTAGAGTTCGAACATCGCCTTCGTCTACTTCACCTTCGCTTGCAACATCAATTGCAACCAACCCGTGCAACACCATTTTGTCCCGTCGTGATTTGGCGTCGTCACGCAGGATCTGCCATTCCTCTTTGCTGATCGTTCCACTTTTGTCCTTATCAACGTCGCGAAATCGGACCGGCCAACCATTCTGCGGCGCCTCCGTTCCCTCGGATCGATGAAAACGCATCAGTCGCGGAAACTCGCTTTTCTTAATCTCCCCATCGTCGTCCTGATCGTTTTCCTCTACGAATTCAGCATACGGTGGGTGCTCTGGAACGAGCGACGATTCACCCGTCTGATTCCACGTTGCGACTAGTACTTCATCACCAACCACGACAGGGGTACTGGTTCCTGTCGTGAAGCAGTTCGAAGTCCACCGTTCCTCTCCCGTTTCCAAGTCGAAAGATCGCACTGTGCGGATCCCATGGATAATCACCTGCGAACCGACGACAACGGGCGTAGCGGTACAAGCCATGTTTGGGCTGAACTTTTCTGGTTGCGGTGTCTTCCAGATTTCGTCGCCTGAGAACTTGTCTACAGCCAAGACGAAGTGCCCAACGTTGTTGCCGCGATACAGAATCACATTGTCGCCCACAATTACTGGCGACGTGGCGTTACCGGCGTAAGACTTAGCCAGCGGCATTCGCACGTCCCAAAGCTTGTTGCCCAGAAGGTCAAAACAAATCAGACCGTAGCTTCCGAAATAGGCGACGACTCGTTCTCCGTCACACGCCGGCGTACTACTAGCAGGGCTGAAAGACGGATGGCCCGTTTCGATCTTCTCAGCGTCGACCTGCCGTTCCCAACGCACCTTGCCATCACCGCGATTCAGACAAACCACCGACAACTGCTTCTCTGCATCGTCGTACTGAGTCAGAAAAATTGAGTCCCCAACGACACACGGTGACGAGTGGCCGGATTTGAGACTCACCTGCCACAACTCGTTCTTACCCGGGCCAAACAGCACAGGCGGTGCCTTACCCGTGGAGACACCACAACTATTCACACCACGAAACTGTGGCCAGTCTTCCGCAAAGCACGTCGCGGCGGTCAAAAGCAACAGTAAGGCGATTCGGAGATACATGATGCACCGTGAGGCTTGAATTGGTTGGCATCGGGTGGGTAGCTTGCTCAAATTGCAAACCATGTGCTCAATGAGCAGTGTGCCCAAAAAGCAGTGTGCTCAATATAGCCACTCGATCCGGCGATCTGGGGCCGTCGCGAGCCGACGGTTTCCGAATCGGTGGGGAACCGTGAAGTAGCTGCGTCAATCGCGACTAACATCCCGCTGGATTGTCGCCGCGTCTATAATGGAGTGACGCGGTCGATTGATGCCTCCCCACCCTTGCACACCCATCCCATGCGCCACGAAACCAATCCCGTCGAAAATCGTGCCTCACGCTTTGATACAAAACGTTCTTGGCATTTGGCCAAGTTCACCGTGTGGGGTGCGTTGACCCTTTCTCTGCCACTTTGCCTACTTGGGCAAACACACGCAATCGCGGCTGGCACCGATGAACAACTCGCGTTCTTTGAAAACAAGGTTCGCCCTGATATGGCTACGCATTGTTACGAATGCCACAGCGCCAAGTCTCCCAAGCTACGGGCTGGCTTGCGTGTCGACCACATCAATGGGCTGGAGCGTGGAGGCGATTCAGGTACTGCCATTGAGCGTGGTAAACCAGACGAGAGCATTCTGATTTCGGCCGTTCGCTACGAAGACTACGAAATGCCGCCAAGTGGCAAACTGTCTGACAAAGACATCGCCGCGTTAGAGGAATGGGTTTCGATGGGAGCCCCTTGGCCAGATGAGCCAGAGCCGGATCCAGATTCCGAAGTCATCGAGTTCGATTGGAAGAAGCGAAAGACGGAACACTGGTGCTGGGAGCCAGTGGCTCGTCCCACGCCACCCACGGTGAAAACGCCTGCATGGCCCAGCAATGAGATTGATCAGTTCATCCTCGCCCGACTCGAATCCGAATCGCTGTCACCCGCCAATGACGCCGACAAGCGAACTTTGGCACGTCGACTTTACTACGACTTGATCGGACTGCCGCCAACACCCGAACAGCTCCACGCGTTTCTGGCCAATGAGCACGAGAACGCATACGAAACACTGGTCGATGAGCTACTGGATTCACCACATTACGGCGAAAAGTGGACACGGCATTGGCTGGACCTGGTTCGCTACGGCGAAACGCTGGGCCATGAATTTGATTACCCGTTGCATCACGCCTATCGCTATCGCGACTACCTGATCCGGGCTATCAATTCGGATGTGCCATACAACCAATTCGTGCACGAGCACGTCGCTGGCGATCTGTTGCCTGAACCGCGACGGCACCCCAACGAAGACTACAACGAATCGATCATCGGCACTGGGTTTTGGTATTTGGGAGAAGCCTGCCACTCTCCCACCGACGTGCGACAGGACGAAGCTGATCGTGTCGACAACCAAATTGACGTCTTTTCGAAGACTTTTCTAGGGTTGACCGTTGCCTGCGCCCGTTGTCACGATCACAAGTTTGATCCGATTCCGACGAAGGACTACTACGCACTCTACGGCTATATCCAGAGCTCACGTCGACAAGAGGCGCTGCTCGACCCGCACGGCAAAATCCGCCGAGCTCGGATTCAATTGGAAGAACTGAGCCAACAAGCCGAACAGGCTTGGTCGGACTCATCGAGTTCAATTAACGTCGATACTGATCGCTTTCGCGTTGCGATTCAGAATGTCCTGTCATCAGAAGACAAAGCAGTGGTTGCCTCACTGAAACGGCCGTCCAATCCGCTGCACGCGTTTGCGAATTTGAAAGATGCGGAAGATTTCCCAGCGGCCCGCAACACATTGCAAGCGGAACTGGAGCGCAAGTCGAAGAACGCTGAAGAACAGACGAACAAGTGCGAACCATTCATTGACTTCGCCACGGACGACTTTTCTGGCTGGTACTTTACGGGAGAAGCTTTCTCGAAAGAAACGACTGCCATCGGCGATGTACAACACAGCGACCGACCACTTGCCCGTTCGGGGGCCATCCACAGCGGCAGGTACGGCGAGCGGCTTCAAGGTGTGCTTCGCTCGCCCACATTCGTACTGCCGGCAAAACGCATCCATTACAAGATGACCGCATCCAATGCGAGGATTCGTCTGATCGTCGATGGCTACACCATGGACGAGTTTAATGCTCTGCTGTTCAGAGATGTTGAAAAGAAGAGAGTCGACACGCAGGGCGAATCTCGCTGGATCACGCAATCAAGCGATCTGTATCACTATGTCGGCCATCGTTGCCATTTGGAGATCATCGATCACAACGATGGCTTTGCAGCGGTTGAGCAGATTCGTTTTTCAAATGACACGAACCCCGTCGATCCTCCGCACGCAGTCAATCTGGCCGTGCTTCAAGAACGCCCCAGCAACGAGGAAGCACTAGCGGCTGCCTACCAAGCCGAAACGGAAAAGGCCATTGCGAGATTCCACGCAGGCAAGGCCACGAATACCGACGTCGACCTGATTAACGCGATGGTGGCCCACGGCGCGATCGAGCCGCCGAAGTCCGTTGCAAAGGTCACCGACGAAATCGCGAAAGTCGACAAGGCGACGCCTGGCCCGATGCGTGTCATCGGTCTGGCGGACGGCGATGCGGAAGAGGAATACGTCTTCATCCGCGGCAGCCATAAGGCTCAAGGGGAAACCGCACCACGTCGTATGCTGGTCGCGATCGCTGGGGAGAATCAGCCTGTTGACCCAAAGCACAGCGGTCGGCTCGATCTAGCGAAAAAGATTACCGCTCCGTCAAACCCTCTGACGGCGCGGGTGGCCGTCAATCGACTTTGGCATCACCTGTTTGGACGGGGAATTGTTCCCACGGTGGACGACTTCGGCAAAATGGGTCAATTGCCTTCGCACCCCGAATTACTGGATTGGTTGGCCGATGACTTTGTGAATGACAAACAATGGTCGATCAAGAACACGATCAAGCAAATCGTGATGTCGCGCACTTATCGCATGTCATCGATTCCCACCGCGGACGTGGACCGAATCGAAACGATCGATCCGGACAACAAGCTGCTTCACCGCGCACCCGTTCGTCGACTGACTGGTGAAGCCATTCGCGATTCACTTCTTCAGTTGTCGGGGCGTCTGGATCGAAAGCTGTACGGGCCCAGTGTGGCACAACATTTGACGTCGTTCATGGAAGGCCGCGGTCGTCCAGGACGCAATGGTCCGCGAGATGGAGACGGACGACGGAGTCTCTATCTTGAGGTTCGTCGCAATTTTCTCTCACCGATGATGATGACGTTTGATCGCCCTAGCCCGTTCAGCACGATGGGAAGACGCAGCGTTTCCAACGTTCCCGCTCAGTCGTTGATGTTGATGAATGATCCATTCGTCGTCGAGCAAACCGAGAAATGGGCACAACGTATCCTCGATGCCGAGCAAGAGACCGAAGCCAGGATCCAACTGGCTTTTGAAATGGCGCTTTGTCGCAAACCAACAGACGCTCAAATGTCCCGCTGCCAAGAATTTCTTGCTCATTCAGGCAATAGTGATCAGGCCTGGAAAGACCTCTGCCATACCCTGGTCAATTTCAAGCCATTTATCTTCGTGAATTAGCGGAAATGCGTTGGCCTGGCTGCCAGCCGTACGGTTTGGCTCGAACTGCTCGGTCTGCTTGAGGCGGCGACGCTAGAACCCTGGCGGCCAATCGGAGAACAAGTGCTACAATTTGGTCGTAGGCACAACGACCGCCATCCGGAGCACAAAATGGACTCATACAGCAACCCGTACAACGCCCCCAGTTTTTCTGTCGCCGCTGCGGCCGCTGATGAACGAGCCACTTTCATCACCAAGACCTACTTGCATTTGGCCGGCGCCATCGCTGCCCTAGTAGCCTTGGAAGCTGTGTTGCTGCAACTGCCTATCACGGCCAACTTGGTTGGCATGATGGGCGGCATGGGCTGGCTGATCGTACTGGGTGCATTCATGGGCGTAAGTTGGCTTGCCAACAGTTGGGCCCGATCTGATACATCGCCAACGCTGCAGTACATGGGGCTTGGACTTTACGTCGTAGCAGAAGCCGTCATTCTCTTGCCAATACTTTCGATGGCTCGGTATCGCGATATGGTCGAGGGCAACTCGGCATTCTCAGGCGTGATCGGAACCGCCGGCGTCGCAACGCTGGGGCTGTTCTGTGTACTGACCGCCGTCGTTTTCATAACGAGGAAAGACTTCTCGTTCATGCGGTCCATCCTGATGTTTAGCGGATTTGCAGCCATGGGGCTGATCGTCTGCAGCATCTTCATCGGATTCAGCCTTGGGTCCCTATTTACCTACGCCATGATCGCCTTCGCCTGCGGTCACGTGCTCTACGACACATCGAACGTGCTACACCACTATCGCGTAGGCCAACACGTTGCGGCGTCCTTGTCGCTATTCGCGTCCGTCGCACTTCTGTTCTGGTACGTGCTGCGAATCGTGATGGAGATGCAACGCGACTAGTGCTGTTGTATCCGTGTGGACGACGTGCGTGCGTAGTGAGGCAAGGTTGGCCAGTGGTCCGGAACGTCGTCCACAACAAAGCCAACGTCAGACAGAAACGTCGAACCCAAACGGAAGTAAGACCGTTCTAGGCTTCTAGTGCACGTACCAAGATTTCACCACGAC
>CAYQMZ010000515.1:0-6103 GCA_964418725.1 uncultured Pirellulaceae bacterium | reverse complement strand
GCCTTGAGCAATCCAGACGCGGCACCCATCATCGAAAGCACGTACTCTGTCGTCTTGGTCCCGTTTCCCAAGAGGTACACCGTGTAAGTGTGCTTGGCGATTTTTTCGAGATCTTCCTCGGGAATCTGGCCGCCTCCGACCAGTTCAAACGCTTCCCTCATACGAGGATCGTGTTTGTAGACATGAATTCCGAATCGATCTTCGGTTTCACGTTGTACAATCAACTCCCCGTCCACGACGTAACCGCCGCTATCCAATGCGATTGCCTCAACGAGCGAATCTGGGTCCGGCCATTCGCCGGGAATACCAAAGCCAGTCGGGGGAAGCATGGTCATCCTTGTTGATTGCAACTAGTTTCAGAACAGACCGACAACGTGAAGGCAGAGCGTTCGCCAAAGCGGCGAGGACGGCCGGCAAGCTGCATTCTAACGGCATTAACGAACTGCCGTCAGCCTGCCGTTAGCGTCGCACTGGCCCTACAGAAAGCCGCGCGCTGTCAGAGATCCCAAGTGCCATCTCTGGTCCTGCGGGGCAACTCACTGCTGAGTTTCAGACTGCACGTCAGGCGAAGGATTGGCCGTGAACCAAGATCGTTTACGGCAGAAGAAAAAGGCGTCAGTTCACGCGTTCACGCCGAAGCACACAAGTGCGAACAATCGGCCGGTTTTCCACAAACAGCGTGGGGATAGCCAAGTTGTCTTGAAATTTGGCTGAAATCGTAACCTGCACGGTGTTCGTCCGTGTGCCGAGATTTGACGGGTTCAAACTCACGTCTGCGACACGTATGCCGGCGGTACCTAAGATCCGACGAGCCGCACCAATTGATTCCTGAGCATTGGATCCAGGCAAGATCGCAACACGAGCCGCTTCGTAGGCTGCCGCTTCTGTCGTGTTCACGATCATGTTGGCCAAGGCAATTTCGATACACCCAAACAGGATCAGTAGCATCACTGGGAGGACGATTGCAAATTCAACGACAGTGGCACCCTTACGTGCGTTTCGTGTTCGATGCGTCTTCATCATGGGTCTATCTTCTGTATTGCGTTTTGACGTTTTGGCCCGATGGCCTTACGGAAAAGGTACTTTGCCAATCGATGAGTCGACCGGCGCGACGACTCAGTTACTACTCGATCAACAAGACGCTGATCGTTCGTGCGATCTCACGGAACGCTTCTTTCAAATCACCAGCGTCGTCAGCGTGAAGATGTATTCCACCTCCGATGCGGGCGACGTCTTGCATAATGCCCTGGTTGGCTCCGCTACTGAATGTCACCGTATGAATCGTATGTCCACGTGCGGCAGCAACTCTCGCGGATGGCGTCGGATCGCCACCAACGTTGAAGTTCCCGTCCGTCATCACAATGATCGTTCGATCAGCAAACTGTCGTCGACCAGCGGCTTCCAGCGTGTCGCTGCCAAATTGAATCGCCTGGAAGATGTTCGTGAATCCGCTTGGATTCATTTGATTCACTTGGCTCTGGATGAGCGCGAAGTTGTTCGTCAGCTCAATGTCTCGAGTGGCCTGTGTCGAGTAGGTCACAAGCGACGCGTTGGAATTTGGGCTGCTAAAGGCGATCTCATCAAAGAAAGCCGTTACCGCGTCTTTCAACGCATCCATTCGCGAAATACCGTTTTCAACCGTTGCCATAGAACCGGAACGGTCGAGCACCATGGCGATATCTCGAACCGACGCGGTAGCTGACGCACGCTGCTCGGGCTGGAAGTTCGAGGTGCCTAGAACGGGGCCAAAGAACAAGGCCACTGGCCCGTCTGGGGCTCCCGCAGAACGCCGACCGTTGACGCGCACGGTCGTCAACACAGGTCCGCCTGGGGTAAAACTGAACCGTCCGTTGGTGTCTTGCGTTACGTCACCAACTTCGACATCGCCCCGCGTAACCGTCAGGTTGATACCGGCGACTTCATTGCGGTTCGCGGTTTCTATCGCGGCGCGTATCGCTTGTTCTTGATCTTGTGTTCGGGAGAGCGTTTCGGCACCGGCTCTGGCGGCCGCGTCGGTCGCAGTACGCAACTCAGCACGCACCATGTGCATGTAAGCGATGTCGAGACTGAATGCGGCGGCAATAATCAAGATGATAAACGTGACAGCCACTAATACGATCATCGCACCGCGACGGTGCTTTGGGCTCGTAGGTCGACTTCGTCTTTTACTTGCGATCATGTGTACTTCTCGGATCGAAAACGGCGAAACGGCAAGGTTTCAAACTGGAACTGCGATCGTGATTTCACGACCGAACAGCAACTAGCTTTCTTTGATCATCGTGGCCTGGACATTGACAGTAATGCCGGCAAAGGGCCCGAAAGGCAGAATGGTGTTGGTATCACCCGGAGCGCTGATCGAAACAGTGACGGGCACCCCGCGGACAGCATTTCCAACGTTGCCTGGCTGAAAGTTGATGGAAGCATCGACGATACTTCGCGCCGCTAAGACTTCATTACCAGCCGCCAATCCTGACGCTTGCGTTCCACCGCGTCGGACGGATTCCTTTGCAGTTTCATAGGCAGCTTGCACCATCGCTTGTCGCATGAAAATCATGCTCGTAGCCTCGATAGCTCCCATCACCAGCAAAATGATTGCGGGTAAACAGACAGCCAATTCTACGGTTGCAGCACCGCGTCTTCTTCGCCTTGGACGTCGTCGGCTGTCGCTTTTCGTTTCGGTCGATGTTGGCATGTTCTCACCATTGCGCTCAACTAACGCACAGAACACATGCATGGTGTCCTGTCCCGCATCCTCGTCGTCAGCAACCATCACGGATTGGTTTCGACGAAATGCGTATTGCAGAGGCGACGGACCGATCCGTCACGTAGTCACCGCAATGAGATACTCTAGGTTGCGTTAACTAGCGTGGTGAGGTCGCATAATGCAAACAGTTGCCACAACGCGTCGGAGATAGCCGTTTGGCCGGAAAAGTCAGCGCGTCCGTACCAAAACGCAAAACAGAAACCGCGGGCTGGAGACAGGGAAAGTTGGTTTTTCCCTCGCGTTCCAGCGGGTTGTCGTTGAAGAAAAGAGTTCGGTGTACAGCACGGGGATTGACCCAGTTCACCGTGCTGCACACCGAAGACGTGCGAGGACTTCGCGATGCCGCGGATTGAACGGCATCTCTTGGTCGCTCGAACTTAATGCTCCGAATCGATGTCACGGCGCGATTCCCTGCTGCGCCGCTACGTATGGAAGTTCGGTTCGAAGCACCCGCCCAGGAGCCTACCTCGTCAGTAGGTTTTTCATACAAAGGCGACACTGATTCCAAATTCGATGACGCAGGAAGCCCACCTCCGTGTTCGTCATAGAACCGCGTTTTGGAATCAGTTGTAGGTTGGGGCAACGGATCTGCTTGGCCGCATGCCTCCGTGCATACAGTCAACAGAACTCCCCACGCAAGAACCTTCGCACACGTCGAAATAGACTTGCCATTCATTCGATATGTGATGGGATTCAAAATCGACATCCTGTCAATGTGATCGCGGGGAACGGAGCCCTTTGCATCCGAACACCAGGTGGTGCACGTGATTGCTGTTGGGTCAAATCGAAAGTTGATGGCAAAGGCATCACAGAATTGCTGGCAGGGCACGCAATCATTGCAGTCAGCATGTCGCGGGCGGACGCGAAACATTCGCCAAAACGCACGAGTGGAACGGGCGACCGTTAGTACCGTCAGAGATCCGCAAGGCGCTGAGAAGATGTTCCGTTTCACCGCAACGTAGGCGTTGTCGGCAATCTTCCTGGCGCGCTAGGCAAATCAGTTTCGACGCAATCCACGCATCACACTGGTCGATTCGAACCCCTGGAAGGGATGTTCTCGAACGATCAAAACACCAGAGCCGATGATGCCTCTCACTCGCAAATTGATCTTGCTACCACTTTTCTGCGTTGTCGCTTCTGGTTGTGTTTTGCACTCGCCAAAGCAGAGCAAACAGAGGACCAATCCGACCTCTCCGTCAGCCACGAGTTGTCTGAGTGGAACGTGCGTCGCAGATTACGATCAATTGCGAGAGCCGGTCGAGCCTGCATGCTACCAGCCCAATCCTTTGGCAGCCGGAGGCATTGGGCCAAGAAGCATCGACACGATGCCGGAGAACTTTTGGGACTTGACGCTCGATCAAGCCGTGCATCTCGCCCTACAGAATAGCGACGTGCTGCGAGATCTCGGCGGTCGCGTCCTGTCGGCTCCGGAATCCGTACAGACGAAATACAATCCGGGTATCGAATACACCGATCCGTTCTTTGGCGTCGAAGCTGCTCTAAGCGCTTTCGATGCGACCCTGGATAGCCAATTCTCCTACGCGTTAAACGACCGTGTCTTTAATAACACGACGCTAGGAGGCGGTGCCACGGAACTGCAGCAGGACCTATCGTCGATGCAGACCGAGTTATCAAAACTCGCAGCAACCGGCACGCTCATGAGTTTGCGATCCGCCGTCGCACACGATCGTAACAATCGTATCGGCAATCTGTTTGGACACGTCTGGGAATCACAGATGGAGGCAGAGATACGCCAACCGTTGCTACAAGGCGCGGGTCTTGGGTTCAATCGTATCGCCGGCCCCAATGCGGCACCTGGACTGCGGTTCAGCAACGGCGTCGTCCTGGCGCAGATGAACAATGACATCAGTAAAGTCGATTTCGAGGTAGGTGTTCGCAATTTGGTAAGCGGTGTGGTCGACGCCTACTGGCAACTCTACCGCGCGTACCACGACTTCGATGCCAAGCAATCTACTCGGGTTGCCGCCGAAGATACCTGGAAGGCGATACAGGCAAAATACGAGCGCGGGCTCATCGGCGGCGAGGCGGACAAAGAGGCCCAGGCACGAGCTCAGTACTATCTGTACCAAGACCTGAGCATCGAAGCACTTAACGGTTCGGACGGCGCGGTCGGCGTGTACGAAGCAGAACGACGCCTACGATTGCTCATGGGGCTGGGCGTCAACGATGGAAACCTGCTGCGTCCGGTTGATGAGGTTTCCCCGGCCCGAGTCCTTTACGATTGGCCCACACTTTCACCGCAGGCCATCCAACGCCGCGCGGAAATTCGCAAACAGCGATGGGTCGTGAAGCAAGAAGAGCTGAGACTGGTCGCGGCAAAGAACTTCGTGCTTCCGCGTTTGGACGCTACCGCACTATATCGCCTGCGAGGCTTTGGAGACGACTTGGCTGGACGCGGCGATGGCGGGCGATTCGCCAGTGCTGGTCGAAACTTGGGAAATCTTGATCACCAGGAGTGGGAATTCGGGCTGCAGTTCAATGTCCCGATTGGTCGCCGAAGGGCCTACGCCGGCGTGCGGCACGCAGAGTTGCGTCTGTGTCGCGAACGTGGCGTGCTTCGTGAACAAGAGCTGTTTGTCAGCCACGAGTTGGCGAATGCAATCGGTCGCGATGAACAGACACACGCATCGATGACCGCCAGCTATGAGAGAATGTTGGCCGCACAACAGCGACTGGAAGCGACCGAAGCCTCGTACGATGCAGACCAAGTCCCTCTCGATCTTCTCTTGGAAGCTCAGGAACGATTGGGCTCGGCAAGATCTCGCTATTACCAATTGGTCGCTGCCCACGCCATTGCCGAAAAGAACGTACAGCTGTCCGGCGGCAACCTGCTGGGCAGCTTTGGTGTTCGACTGCAGGGAGATTGCCCGACAGTCTTTTGTTCAGCACCCCAAAAACGACGGGACCAAATAGATTACCGATTCCAGGTTCCTTGCCGAACAACCGCTGGCCTCCACTTCCAACAGACCACCAGCGACGCAGTTTCGTCAACTCCGCTAGTGGAGGCAACACGGCCGGTGATGAACAAGCTAGACGCTGTGCCCGAATTGAGAGACGTGAACGAGTTGGCGGACTCAGATCTTCAGCTCGCACCTGTGCCGAACGAAATGACTTCGCCGGCGGTGCCGCTCAATAATACGATGTCGCCTCCCACACCCTATCAATCGACAAGACTTCCGAAACTCTTAGACGTGAGCACGTCCACCTCGGCGGCCGAAATCGTGCGTTAGACAACCGTTTCGAATGCCTCGCTCCCGTTTCCCCGCAGATCACCGCCGCGGGCATTCCATCGACGCTGCCAACCGACGCAGAGGCATA
>CAYQMZ010000514.1:0-6109 GCA_964418725.1 uncultured Pirellulaceae bacterium | reverse complement strand
TCCATGTACGTAATCTCAGCCAGGTACTTTCCAAAGTCCTGTCGGGTACGCGGCGTGTCAGCGATATTTGGCGGAAGCTGAATCTTGCCGAGTGGATACTGCGTCGCGTCGCCCATCACCCAAGGCACATGCGGCTCCACCAACGCGATTACCAAACAGAACGGTTCCGACGTATCCGACAGAAACTGAAGCGTTGGCGTTAGATCGTGTTTGCGGGTGGGATTGCGCACACAGTTTTTGTCGAAGCCTTCCACCATTTGAAATGGAAAAGCTTGTTCAGGTTTGACATGTACCTTACCAGCCAGGCCTACGCGATAACCAACGTCGCCAAGTCGATGCGGCAACGTCTGAAGTGTTGGCAGACTCGCGGAATGATTCCAAGCACAACCATTGCTTAATGGGTACTTCCCCGAAAACAGTTCGGCGCGGCAGGGCTGACACATGGCTTCGCTGAGATAAGCCCTATTGAAGGTTAAGCCTTCGCGAGCCAGCTTGTCGATGTTTGGTGTCTTTGCGTTGCGTCCGCCGTAGACAGCCAGATCGTTGTAAGTGCAATCATCGGCCATGATGATTAGGAAATTCGGTCGGTCAGCGGCTCTCGTTTCGGATACGACCGAAACATTGAGCGTCATCAGAGCAAGTGAGACTGTCGCTAGCCATTCCAAAAGGGATGAACGCATCGTGTTCTCGCAATCTATTTGCTGCTGTGCGAAGCTTGTTTTTCGATAGTCACCAGAACGCAACGCAACCCTACTGCATCGTCCTTCGTGTCCGCTGGCGCAGGTAGCCGATAGGAACTCTTGAGCCGCTCGGCTCGATCCTTCCAACTCCCGCCACGCAGCACGGCCATCGCCTTGCGAGCGTTATCTTCGTCCGGCGTTGAATTCTTCTTCGATTCGTCGTCGCGAACTTGGCACCATTCCCAAAGGTATCCGTGTACGTCAAATAGCCCCCATGAATTGGGCTTAAGTACGCCTACTTCCGGATCATTACCGGCCGCATTTCGTGTAGACCACGCGTACTGATCAATCTTGCCGACGTCACCGAACGAGTAATCTGTTTTCGTTCCGGCCCGCGCTGCGTACTCCCATTCATCCTCGAATGGTAATCGCACTTGTTGGTTCGACTCGATTAGCTTCTGTGCCTTGAGCAATTTCGTAACTCGCTCACAAAATCGCTGAGCCTGATCGAACGATAGCCGTTCCACGGAATTGCGTTGGCCCTTCCATCGACTGGGATTTGAACCCATAACGGACTGCCAAAGATTCTGCGGCACCTCATACTTCGCAGTAAGAAAGGGCTGCGTCAGATTGGGATGCTTTGGGTAACGTCCCTTGCCTGGAGTCAACAGAACGAACTCTTCCCGGAATGTCTTGAGCAATGCCTGTTGCTGTGGAGTGGAATCCGATACCGGTAGCAACGACAGTAAGACGCACAAAACTGGAAACATAGCCACACCTCTTTTGCATTGGGTGCTACTACTTTAGCGGATTGACGCCCCGCACGTTGATGCCGTAATCGTAGGTCAATGAGCCCCCCGTTCCGCCGACGTAGAAGATCCAGAGTAGTCCGATCAGCGCGAAAGCAAGATACCAGCTTCGGTTACCAACGTCGTTCGCCACATCCATACGCCGACTTCTCCACCGCCAAATAACCATTGCCAACATGACCAGCGTGCCAATGTTGGCCGGCAATCCGTGCGATTCGATCGTGCCGTGAATCGGCAGTTCCTCGTAGGCCTCATGCGAGATCAGTCCTGTAATTGCCGTCGGCAACGTCATCGCAGCTCCCCACGCGAACAGCAGCCATTCTGTTTGCACTAACCAAGACCGCGTGCGTTTAAGAAAAGTCAGCACAAAGCTGATCGACAACAACGCGATCGGAAAGTGATTACAGATCGGATGCAGGTCATCCAGAATGTGTCCAACAAATTCGAACATGAGAATTGCCGCCGATGAGAGGGATGGCGTTCATTTTACGCTGCTCACGATCGGCCGCGACGCGGTCACGGTGAGC
Source organism: uncultured Pirellulaceae bacterium (assembly GCA_964418725.1). GTDB lineage: Bacteria > Planctomycetota > Planctomycetia > Pirellulales > Pirellulaceae > CAYNJG01. Next base: position 4,093 of record CAYQMZ010000514.1, on the reverse strand, counting down.
GCATAAAAAAGGCTGTTGTATCTCGGTGAAGAAATACATCAGCCAAAATGTTCAAAGTAAGTTGCTTCAGGGCGTAGTGCGACGAGTGGAGTCGCTGCGAGAATGACGAGGGTCGGACGTGCTAAGCACTGCCTCTGATGACCCGGGCCACCGCTAATTTTTAGGTCCTCCGCCGATCATGCCGAGAAGCCTTTGAACACTTGTATTCTACCCCACGATGTGGGTTTGAACAGAAACTCAATCGGCATTTCACCGTCAAGAATCCGGTTGAATCCAAGATTCAAAAACTCTTGACAACGACGCCAGTTTCTTGCCGTTTACGGGGCAGAAGCTTAGGTGTTTGAATGCTGATCCGCAAGTCCAACCCAACCCGCATTGGCCGCAAGCTAACGAAATGCGTCACGAACGGATCTTATGCAGACGGTTAGCTGATCTCACTTGCCGTTTTGCTGGAGCAGAAAAAGAAAGTGGGACGGTGCTGGGTTCACCGTCCCACTGGGAAAGGTTCCATTCGATCACTGGGAGAGAAAGAATGAGATTGAGGCCACTCTGGGTTTTGCAGGCGAACCTGCGGTGCGGTCGTTTCGGGGCCTCAGAGAGAAAGAATGATTGGTCTTTTTGGGTGTCACCTCCTTCAAGTCTTCTTAGTGTCTGTTCCTTGTTGTTGCTTTATGTATTAGCAAGGGGTGTGCCAATTGAACTGCCTCCGGATACCGACGGCTGTAATCTGGCAAAAATCGCTCAAAAAACAGCTAAAGTCTTTGCGGACGGACGAATCGTAGCGCAGCGGTGCACAGTTTCGGTGCATTGGTTGCCTAGTGAATAGCAACCCTTCAAAGCAAAAGATGACTGCCCGGAAAGAGCAGATGCTAGCTGGGCTTTTCAGCACCAGCCCAGAAATTGCCGATTACGTTCGCGTCGAAGTAGTTGATGGCCATTCCTGCATCAACAACAACGGACTGCGCGTTGATACCGCTAGATCGCGGGCTAAGGAGAAAGCAAGCGACGTTGGCCGCCTCTTGCGTTTGCACCGCCTTCTTCCGGGGAATGACCTGTTCCGCAAACAAGTAGGAGTCGACATAACCTGGAATACCAGCTGACGCCGATGTCTTCAGTAGACCAGGGGACACTGCATTGAACCGGACACTGGAAAAGTCGCTGAAGGACTTCGCAAGAAAAGCCACGGACGAATCCAAGGCAGCTTTTACCGGCGCCATGAATCCGTAGTTCTCACTGGCCATTTTCGTCGTCGAAATGGAAATCGTAACAACGGAGCCTTCCTTTGATAGACAGTCCTTGAAAGCGTTCGAAACGCTAATGAACGAGTAGCACGAAATGTCCACCGTGCGAAGAAACTGCTTCTTGCCGGTCTCGTGGAAAGGCTTCATCCCACCTTCATAGTCGGCAAAAGCAATTGAATGGAGCAGTCCGTCGACCACTGGGTGCGACTTTGCGATTTCGTCGCGTACGCTATTGATCTGCTCTTCGAATTCGACGTCGCAGACATGAACTTCCGCGTCACCGACCAGCTTGCCCACGGACTGCTTGCGTTCCTGGCTTCGGACGACATAGATAACCGTTGCGCCAGCCTCCTCCAGTGTGCGAGCCACGTGGTACGCGACACTCTTGCGGTTCGCGACGCCAAAGACAACGAACTTCTTTCCTTCGATGCCAAGAAAGTCAGCCATTGTCTATTCCTCTGCTGTCGCGCATGCAAATTCGAATCGCATGACTTGTTTTCCGTCACGAGACATCTTGGCCTTCATGAAAAATGCGTTGGCCAACTTCTCTACCAATTCAACATGCACTTCGACTGTATCGCCGGGCTTTACCATTTGTCGAAATCGAACGTCGTTCATCCGCGTTGCGACAGGAATCCCCTTACCTGCGAACTGGGACAAAAAGATTGCCCCCGATTGCATGCCAACTTCACAGAGGATTACGCCAGGAACAATGGGATTACCTGGGTAATGTCCGTGCGTAAAGAACTCGTCCTCACGAAATGTCTTGCGCGTGACGATGTGGGTGTCGGTTTTCTCTACCACTTCATCCACCAGCAACATAGGAGCGCGATGGGGAATGGCGGCTTTGATTTCTTCGGTGGACATGGCAGGTGTTTGGCTACATACGTAACTGTGTGACTAAGAAACGGCAGCAGTCGATCGACTCGACTTCATCAAGAAGGAATCCACATCGTTTGCCACGATCACGCCGTAGTTGATCGCCCCCCGCCACCCTGACATGATGATCCCAACGCTTCCGGCGTGATAGAGACCTGGAATCTGCTCTGGTAATGCGCGGCTGACGCCCAGCCCTTCGAACTTCGTTCCAAAGCTAGAGCCGTTTACATGCCTAGTGTAGTGTTCGAACGTGATTGGTGTCGCGGCTTCGACGTGGTCCATCTTCTCTCGACAGTTCGGCACGTACTTTTCCAACGCATCAAGTGTCGTCTCGATCAGGTCCTGTTTGCTCGCCTCATAGTCTTCCTTGGATAGATTCACCCAGTCTTCGTAGTTCGCATTCGTACTGCTAACAATCAAACAACGAGGCCGTCCGTGAGGTCGAGTTCTTGGGTAGTAGAACGAATATGTGCGACTCGTAATTTCGCGACTAAGAAGTGCTTCTGTTCGGAAGAGAGGGGCTGTGGAGCTGAACAGTAAGTCACCCGTCGACTCGTCAATCCGTTCGTCGGGCTTCAAAGCCATGTAGACTTGCGTGCTCGAGTTATTGAGACGCACATTCCGTGCTTCGTCCACGAATTGGCCGTCAAAGTACTCTTCGCCAACCATACTGAAGATCGTCGAATTCAGGTTGGAATTCGAAACCACCGTGCCACACTTGATTTGTCGTCCGTTTACTTCGACACCTGCCGTCCGTCCGTTCTCGACCAGAATTTTGGTAACCGGGCAGCGAATGCGAACGTCAACGCCATTCGATTTCATCTCGGTTTCCATCCGCTGAATCAGCTGATCGGTACCGCCTTCGTAGGTATACACACCCTTCGACATGAAGTTCGAAAACACAATGCCGTAGGTGATGGCCGGATCCTCAAGCGTTGATCCGTTCGCATAGGTGATCGGTTCCATCAACAGACGAATGACGTCTTCTCGACCAGGGAAGAACTTATCGAACAGCTCTCGCGTTGTTGTCGCCTGATCGTCATAGAAGTTCATTCCGCGGGCGGTATCGAAAAAGTCCTCAACGGATTGCGGATCGACTTGAAAGTCTTCGGTCAGCAACTTCGTGAAGTCTTTTCGATTGAACGTCGTCGTCAACGAGAACATAGGGTTATCGAATCGCACACCCTTCAATTGGACGATCGAATCGGCAATCTCTTGCGTCCAATAGCGTCGGCAACTCTTGATCATGCCGATCGGAAATCCATGCAGCGAGATGTCAAAGATGTGACCGCCGGGACGTTTGAACCATGTCGCCATACCGCCCAGTTTGTAGTGCTGTTCCAGCAGAAGCACACTGCGGCCCTGACGCGCAAGGATGTTGGCCGTTGTAAGTCCGGCCAAACCGCTGCCAATGACAACAACGTCGTAGTACTCTTTCGCGTCTTTGAGGAAGTCTTTCGGCATGCGTGCTACCCAGTCGTGCTTTCTGTTCTCTGTTGAAGAGAACCGTCCTTCGTTCTGGATTAACCCAGATGGCAACCATTGAGCGAAGCGATTCGGACGGTTCGCTATCGAAGGCAGTGTTGGTTTGCCATCGAGATCCCACTGATGATCGTTCCAATGATTCCCACGAAGCCTTGGTCCGTACCGCAAACGAACAAGTTGTCGATGTGTGTTTTTCCGTCAAACTGTTTCTTTGGAGCACCATATACCGCGCCGTTGTCATGCCAAGTGAAGCGGCGAATGGTGGTTGGTGTAAACATGTCGGTGTCAACGACGTGTGCCCGAAAGTCGGGCATGAAGCGAACTGCGGATTCAACCGCTCCTTCATAAGCCCGAATTTTTTCCAAACGGTATTCTTCTTCTGGCAACTGGTTCCACAAATCGTAGTTGGCGATCGTGGTGATGCGGATGACGCCGTCGGGCAGGTAGTCCTTTTTGCTGTCTTCGTCGAAGCCGCCATACACAAAGTT
>CAYQMZ010000513.1:3874-6111 GCA_964418725.1 uncultured Pirellulaceae bacterium | reverse complement strand
GGAGAGGTTGAGCGCCTAAGGTTGCTCTCGCGTAGTACTCGGTCGAGCGAGGTGGAAGCGGCGTGCTGCGACGCCTTCGTTTCGATGATCGACGAACCAGTTCTTCGCGACGGCTACTTGGAAGTACTTCGTTACTTGAACGAGCAGTCGTTGTCGTTCAACTATCATCGATACGGGAACTTGGGCCGCAGAAGTGACTGACGCGGTCTGAAGTCCCGTGAGCTTTCAAGTGGGACGTAAGTAAAGTGGTCAGCTGGCCGACGAGTGCACGCTCCCGGCGTAAGCATGATGTTGGCTGCCTGCCCTGGTTTCTTTTCCCGAAGCCCCTGGGGCATGCGGCATCTTTCGCCGGTTCCGGTTCCGTTTTAGTGTGGAGTTGCGTTCTCTTCGGTCTCTGAAAAAGTGAAACGCAGAGACGCTGAGGACGCAGAGTTCTAATCCAAGATTTCTCTGCGCTCTCCGCGTCTCTGCGTTTTAAAATCGACCTGAGCGAGCCCGGCTTGCGGAGAACGCGAAAGGTGGCAGGCTGCCCGACCCTCGTTCGTTGCCTCCTGCTGTATTCGGCCTAAGCGGATTCGAAGCGAACGTACCGAGTTCGTTAGGTCTCGATTTCATATCCCTTGCGATAGTCGCGTGACTGCATTGCATTGGCCGTCGCGTCGTCTTTGATCGTTTGCTTCTTTGCGTCCCATTCGATCTTGCGATTCAGGCGAATTGCAATATTGCCTAGGTGGCAGGTGTTGATGGCGGCGACGTGCGTCCAAACGTCGGAGGCTGGTTTCGTGTTGTTGGCCATGCTTTCAAAGAAGTTCTGCATGTGTCCGGTCAACTTGCCGCGGTAGAGACTCTCTAACCAATCGCCGTCTAACGGATTCTGTTCTAGGTCCTCGATCGGCTTGCCCGCGATGGTGCCTCGATTGACGAAGATGCGTCCTTTGGTGCCTTCGACCAAAATGCCGTTTCTTCCTTCGCTGGTGATCTCAAGCAGCACGTCGTTTGGGAATTTTGCATGAACCGTGAATCGGTGTGGTGCGTTGTAGCGATCTCGTAGCGTTGGATTGCCGTTTTCGTCGAAGGGGACTTGCGCCTCGACCATGACCGGTTCGATTGTGGTCGGTCCCTGTCCTGGCCCGCATTGATCGATGATCCATTGTGCGATGTCGACGTGGTGAGCACCCCAGTCTGTCATCTTGCCGCCACTGTACTCCAGCCACCAGCGAAATTCCTTGTGGCAATTTGACGCATCGATGCCACCGTCGCCAAGATTCCGAACTAATTTCTGCCCTGACTTTCCATTTTTTAGGAATCGGTAGGGCACGTCTTCCGTCGGGCCTTTCCACATGTCCCAGTTCAGTGTCTTCGGTGGATCGACGACCGGTAGCGGTTGACTAAATGGATTGTGGTTGATGCCAACAGTTACTTTCTTGAGCTTTCCTAGCCGACCGGAGTGAGCCACGGCGACCGCCTTTAAGAACCGCTCGTCAGATCGTTGTTGCGTGCCCACCTGGAGGATCCTGCCGGTGTCCTCAACTGCCTTGGTGATAGTTCGTCCCTGCTCGATCGTGAGCGTCAGTGGTTTCTCACAGTAGGCGTGTTTGCCCGAACGAAGTGCTTCTGCCGACACTTTGACGTGCCAATGGTCGACCGTACCGCAGATGATCGCATCAATGTCGTCACGATCGATGATGGCTCGATAGTCTTCGTAGATCTTGATTTCCGAGGAGTTGCCTTTCGTTGACTGCCGGTCCGTGTATCGCCGTTTCGCATTTTGCGCGTGGGCCGAATCAACGTCGCAAACGGCCACGATATCGCCGTGCTCCAGGGCCCGCATTCCATCGCCAGTTCCTTGACCGCCGCAACCGATGACTGCCAGCTTGGGGCGTGAGTTGGGGGATGCTGACTCGGAGGCAGCGCGAGCTTTGGTGCCGCTAAACACGCCCAATGATGTGGCAGCTGTCGTGATTGCAGCCGCGGATACGAATTTTCGACGATTTAGTTGGCTCATGTTTTTGCCTATTCGAAGTTTGCGTGAGCTTGGAGGGCGGAGCGGATGCGCATGGCTTTGCACCGTTACTCCGCGTGCTGGATGGGTGTGAGGTTCGAGGAAGGGATCAAACCAGTTCGCGAATCGGTTCAACGCCGGCATCAACCAGGTACTGAGGGCGTCCGCTCAAATCCTCAATCGTGGCGGTGCGGACGTCGATGCCAATGTTGTGGTACAGCGTCGCGAAGACTTC
>CAYQMZ010000513.1:0-3864 GCA_964418725.1 uncultured Pirellulaceae bacterium | reverse complement strand
GTGGCATACTCGCCCAACCGGTTCGTTGCGCCAATGATTTGCCCGCAATTCATACCGCCACCCGCCATCAAGGCAAAGGAAACCTGCGGCCAGTGGTCGCGACTGTTCATCTTGTTGATTTTCGGAGTTCGGCCAAATTCGCCCCAAACGACGACAGACACATCTTTGTCGAGGCCGCGTTCTTCAAGATCGATCAGCAACGCCGACAATGCCTGGTCTAACAAGGGAGCCTCTTCCCGCGTACGTGGGAAGTTCATGCCGTCTCCGCCGTGCCAATCCCAACGGCTGTAGTTCATAGAGACCACGCGAGCTCCGGCTTCGACGAGCCGCCGCGCGATTAGGAAGTTTTGCACCATCTTGGGCGCACCGTCTCGTTGGTAAGTCGGATCATTCTTCCCATAGCGTTCAACGATTCGCGGGTCTTCTTTAGAAACGTCCAGCGCGTCTGCCAATTTAGACGTGGTCAAGATGGACATGGCCTGCTGGGTGAACGCATCCATTCCACGAAGTGCTTCGGATTGGTCGACTTGCCGACGGAATTGGTCAACCGAGGCCAACAGTTGTTTGCGGTCCGCAAGTCGCTCAAGTGTGATTCCTCGCAACGACATGCTCTCTGGTTTTGCCAGAGGATCCTTGCTAACGAGTGGCATCGGATCGTGAGCCTTCCCAACGAATCCCGCGTTGTGAGGATCTCCCCAGTCACGATGGCGTGTGGGATACATCATCGAAAGGTTAGCCGGGATGGCTGGATCAGCTTGACCGTGCAGTCGCGACACTGTCGATCCTAGCATTGGCCAACCGCCGGCGGGCGCGTTTTCATTTCGAGTTCGACCAGTCATGCATTGAAAGCCATCATGACGGCCGTCGGCTCCTGTGATGGAGCGGATGAGGGCAAATTTGTCCGCGTGCTGCGCCAGCTTGGGAAACACCTCGCTGATCTCAAAACCTGGCACGTTTGTTCGGATCGGAGAGAACTCGCCACGAATTTCCGACGGTGCATCGGGTTTCAGATCGAACAGATCAATATGCGATGGTCCGCCGGGCAAAAAGATGTTGATGATCGATTTGTGCGAACGGCCTGTCCCGGCTTCTGCTTCGAGTGCAAGTAGCTGCGACATGGATAACCCACCTGCAGCCATGCCCCCGACCTTCAAGAAGCTGCGGCGTGAAACGCCATCACAATGGTTCGGGCGGCGATCTCGTTGCCCAAAAATAGTCAGCATGACCGAGGTTCTCCCGACGAGTTGTGGAAGGATTGGCGGGCGGAACGCAAGTCTTCATACAACGCTCCGTAGCGGTATTGTAGCCAAAGCCGGCGCATGAAGAAAATTGAGTCTTGCGGTAACTCGCGGTAGGCCGCCAATAAAAAACTGAGGAAAGTGTGAAAGAATCATCGTAAAGCGGACATTCAGACGTGAGTCTCGTGTCGGGTGAAGCCAGGTTTTCTTGGCTGCATTCGATTCGTCGGCTTCACTACGGCCGCGGTGATAACGCTTACAATTCACTCCCCACACCTTTGCGTGCACCGTTGGTCGTAGGATTTTTGCCGTGCTTTCGTTGTCCAAGCGACTGCTGGCAATGGGCGGGCTTGTCCGCGGTAGATTCGGGCTCGAAGGAATTTGAGCTGGTTCACATTGACCGCACGTAAAGTCTTCGTTGCTTTCCTAGGCCAAACGACGCATACTGCTGCAACCCTACCCAATGGAGGCACGCAGGATGCCGTTTCAGTTACGCCGCGTTGGCGGCCATTCTTCGAGAGACACCGTTGCCTCTCGATGTCTTCGGCCACAATTCGAAACATTGGATGCTCGCCGGATGCTGAGCGTTAATGTTGAACTTTTGGCTGACATCTTTGAGGGCGAGGACTCAGGTCTATTGGCGGCTCCAAGCTGGGCCGAGCTAGACGGCTTCGTGTACTTCGGAGCCGATGATGGAATCGGCGGTGTGGAGCTTTGGCGCACCGATGGCACCGAGTCGGGCACGACGCTGGTGGCTGACATTAACGACGAGTTTCCGGAAGACCCGTTCTCCTTCTATGATTCCGAAAGTTCGTTTCCGATCGACTTAACCGTCTTCAATGACGAAATCTATTTCGCAGCGGAAACCGCGACGGGCGATGAACTGTGGAAGTCAGATGGTACTGCCGAAGGCACCGTACAAGTGGTCGATCTGAACCCCGGCGATGCAGATTCGATTCCGTTTTTCCTGACCGTTTTTCGGAATGAACTCTACTTCAGCGCCTCCGATGGCCAGCGAGGCGATGAGCTGTGGAAGACGGATGGCACGGAGACAGGCACCGTGTTGGTCGCCGACATTAATCCCGGCGAAGCATCGTCGTTTCCGGCTCAACTCTTCGTGTTTAATGATGAGCTCTATTTCTCCGCTGCCGCAGTCGAGGGAGACACCGAACTGTGGAAGACCGATGGGACAGAGCAGGGCACCGTCCTTGTTCGCGACATTCATGAAGGGAGCGAAGTCGGGTCGTTTCCAGAATCACTCTTCGAATTCAACGACGAGCTCTACTTTATCGCTGGCGACGGAATAACCCCGGACGACTTGCTGTCATCGCACCTTTACAAGTCAGACGGAACTGCCGAGGGAACGGTACGTGTGACGGAGGAGCGGTTGACGGTGAACTTTGCTGATACGCGCGCCAACGTGATCGCATTCAACGATCACTTGTACTTCGGTGGCATCAGCGTAAACAACGAATGGGAGATGTATCGGACGGACGGTTCGGTGGGCAGTTCGAACGTCGTGGCAAATCTGGCGGGGGTGTTTAGCAGCCGCCCGTCTGACATGGTTGCCATCGGTAACCAGCTCTACTTTGCAGCTGACGATGAGTCCGGACGACAACTGTGGCGCACAAACGGATTGCTCGGAGAGCAGAATGTTACGGAACGACTGACGTCTGTCGAAAACGGAAATGCTGGTGCGTTTCCGACGGAGCTTCGCGAGTACAACGGCGAGTTAGTCTTCAATGCCTACGACGGCACTACGTTTCAGGTCTGGCGGACGGACAAGGGTGTCGCTGAGCCGGTGACTAGTTTTGAGTTGAATGATAATTCGGCATCTTTCAACAACTTCGTGGAGTTCGATGGCCGCCTGCTGTTTCGCGCTCCGGGGGAAGAGGGGCTTGAGTTGTGGTCCCTCCAGTTCGACGAAGTAGTTCCGGAGGTGTTGCTGGATGGTGACGTTGATGGCAACGGGAAGGTTGAGTTCGCCGATTTCTTGGTGCTCTCTCGCAACTTTGCGCAAACGGTAAATGGACGTTCCGAAGGGGACCTCGACGGCAACGGGAAGGTCGAATTTGCGGACTTTCTACTGTTGGCTCAGAACTTTGGGGCTCAAGTCGAAGAGATTTTTGCGTCGGAATTCGCGTTTTAGTTCTGTCGACTGCGTGCGAGTGTCGAAAATTCCAAGGAGGGCGGGAGATCCAGGTTGTTGGGAAAGTGAGCATCCACTCGGCAAATCGCGGGATCCGGTTAGAATTTAGCTGGGCCTTCGAAAGGAGTTGACATGTTGGGATTTTCGCGTCTGCGAAAGAAGACGGAAGATCGCTTCTTCAAGCGATACCGAATGGAGCTGTCGTTGCGCAGGCCTCCCTACCTCGCTTCAGTTCCTGCTGGATATCGCTTACTGCCCTGGGAAGGCTATCTGTTAGAAGCTCACGCCATCGCGAAGTTCCGTAGCTTTCGTGGCGAATTAGACTCGGAAGTTTTCCCCTGTCTTGGCGAAGAAGCCGGTTGTCGACGCTTGATGGGAGAGATTACCAACAAGCCAGGCTTCGTTCCTGAGGCCACGTGGTTGGCCGTCTATCAACATCCCGGTGGCTCCATGGACTTCTGCGGCACTGTTCAGGGG
>CAYQMZ010000512.1:2023-6116 GCA_964418725.1 uncultured Pirellulaceae bacterium | reverse complement strand
GGCTCGCCCGTTGGTGTGTTGCGATCTTGCGTCCGCGGACGTAAAGCGAGCTTCGGCATTTAGGGCGGATGGACTTAGTTGCGTTATCGCCCTTCCCATCTTCGTAGGAGCCCGAATGGATTCGGTCTTCGTCATGTTTAGTTAGTCGCGTCACCCAAGACGTCATAGTCCGGATGCGGGGTGACTCGCAACATTAGGCGGAGAATCGAATGATATCAGAGAACAAAAAGACGATAGTCGTGATCGGCAATGGCATGGTAGGCCACCGATTCTGCGAGAAGATGGTCGAATTCGACGTCGCCTCCCAGTATCGACTGGTGACGTTCTGCGAAGAGCCGCGCGCCGCCTATGACCGTGTCGGGCTCACTTCCTTCTTCGCGCACCGCGACCCCGAGCAACTGATGCTCGCACGTCTCGAGTGGTACGAAGAAAACGGAATCGACATCTATGTCGGTGATCGCGCGGCGACTATCGACCGCGAGCAACAAATCGTCACGTCAGACAACGGGGTGCAGATCGCGTATGACCACGTCATCATGGCGACCGGATCGTACCCTTTCGTTCCGCCGATTGACGGCATTCAGCAAACTGGCGTCTTTGTCTATCGAACGATCGAAGACCTGGAACGAATCATCGAGTACTCGAAAACTGCAAAACGCTGTGCCGTGATCGGTGGCGGTCTGCTTGGCCTGGAAGCCGCCAAAGCCGCGTACGACTTGGGACTGGAAACTCACGTTGTCGAGTTTGCTCCAAGGTTGATGCCTCGCCAGATCGATGATGATGGCTCAAACATCTTGGTTAGCAAGATCGAAGAACTGGGCGTTCAGGTACATTTGAACAAAGCCACGGAATCGGTGCTTGGCGACGGCACCGTGACCGGCATGAAGTTCAAAGACGGCGAACAACTCGACGTCGACATGATCATCGTTTCCGCAGGAATTCGACCGCGGGACGATCTGGCCAAGGACTCTGGGCTGGAACTTGGTCCGCGCGGAGGCATCGCCGTAAACAGCAAGCTGCTGACTTCGGACGACAAGATATTCGCCATTGGTGAGTGTGCCCTGCACGACGGAATGATCTACGGCCTGATTGCACCCGGTTGGGAGATGGCGGAAATTGCTTCCACTCAGATCTGTGGCGGTGAGGCACGCTTCGAAGGTACAGATCTATCGACGAAGTTGAAGCTCATGGGTGTCGACGTCGCAAGTTTCGGCGACTACGAGCTTAGCGAGAACACGGCCACTTACCTGACCCACAACGATCCGTTTGGTGGCGTTTATAAGAAGCTGCTCTTCAGCAAAGACGGAAAGAGCCTGCTTGGAGGGATCCTTGTTGGCGACGCATCGGACTACGGCATGCTGTCCATCCTAGCCAAGAGTGACGATCCGCTTCCGGCCAGCCCAGCGGAGCTGCTAGGTATGGGCGGAGGAATGCAACTGGGCGCAGACGCCATGGGCGACAGCGCACAGGTGTGCTCTTGTAACAACGTTACGAAAGGCGAGATTTGCGACGCAATTCGCGACAAAGAGCTAACAACACCTGGGCAGGTCAAATTCTGCACGAAGGCTGGCACCGGCTGCGGCGGTTGCATGCCGTTGGTCACCGATATCCTTCACGCGGAGCTGAAAGCTGCCGGCATCGAAGTCAAGAACCATCTGTGCGAACACTTCGAATACTCGCGGACGGAGCTGTTCGCCATCATCAAGGCGAAGCAACTCAAGACCTTCGATGAGATCATCGCACATTGCGGCAAAGGCAACGGGTGCGAAGTCTGCAAGCCGGCCATTTCCTCCATCCTGGCAGTGCTGTTCAACGAGAACATCATGAAGCCAGAACATCAAACGCTGCAGGACACAAACGATCGCTTCCTCGCCAACACACAGCGTGATGGAACCTTCAGCGTGATACCGCGTGTCGCGGGCGGCGAGATTACGCCGGACAAACTAATCGTCCTCGGAGAGGTCGCGAAGAAGTACGGGCTCTACACAAAAATCACCGGCGGCCAACGTGTCGACTTGTTCGGCGCAAAACTGCAAGACCTACCTGCGATCTGGGAAGCACTGGTCGCGGCGGGCTTTGAAAGTGGCCACGCGTACGGCAAAGCACTCCGAACTGTAAAGAGTTGCGTCGGTGATACTTGGTGCCGGTACGGCGTGCAGGATGCCGTTGGCTTTGCCATCAAAATCGAGAACCGTTACAAGGGGTTGCGTGCACCTCACAAGCTGAAATCCGCTGTCTCTGGTTGTGTGCGTGAGTGTGCCGAGGCCCAAGGCAAAGACTTCGGCTTGGTTGCCACCGACAACGGCTACAACCTCTATCTGTGCGGCAACGGTGGGGCTTCGCCCCGACATGCTGATTTGGTTGCAGCAGACATCGACGAGGAAACAGCCATAAAGTACATCGATCGATTCTTGATGTACTACTGCATGACAGCAGAGAAATTGACCCGCACGTCGGTTTGGGTGGAAAAACTGGAAGGCGGAATCGACCATGTCAAAGAAGTCGTTATCGATGACAAATTGGGCATCTGCGACGAACTCGAAGAGATGATGCAGTTCGTCGTCGACACCTATGAGTGCGAATGGAAAAAAGTTGTCGATAGCCCCGAGCAAAGAAAGTGGTTCCGCCAGTTCGTAAACACGGACGAAACCGAGCCAGTCATCGAAGTCATCAGCCAACGCGGGCAAACACGTCCAGGCGACTGGCCTTCAGAAGCAGTCTCCCTGGAACAGATTCGCATGCTGGATGGGCGAACGTTGGCAGAACACGAAGAAGAGCAGCTCACGCAAACAAAGTGGTTTCCCGTGGGAACCGTGGATGACTTCCCCAAAGACGGCGGAGCAACCATCAAGTATGGCAAGGTACAGATTGCCGTCTTCAACTTTACAACACGTGGCGAATGGTATGCGTGCCAGCAGATGTGCCCGCACCGCAAGGCTTTCGTGCTCTCGCGTGGCATTTTGGGAGACAGCGAAGGCCAACCGAAAGTAGCTTGCCCGCTGCACAAGAAGAACTTCTCACTGGAAACCGGCGAGTGCACTACCGGTGATGATTACTCGGTCCGCGTATTCCCGGTAAAGATCGAGGACGGAAACGTCTTCCTTGATCTACCGCCAACGGAAGTCTTAGACAAGTTGCTTGCCACAGAGATCGGATGCAAACTGGCGACGTCCTGCGAAGCAAATCCGGAAGTATTCGCGGAAGCAGGAGCCTGAATGGAGAGAATGTCTCTGGCTGCGGCCGCCAACCTTTAGCGGTCGAACCTTGGAGGCGGTCAAACGCAAATGCTATTACCGAACAATGAATGAGTAAGCGAACGAGGCGGTTTTGTGGATAACTCATTCCGAAATGCGATACTAGCGGCGGTACTTTGTGCAGCCGCGTCTACCCTAGCTGCCCTCGCAGGCTGGCGGCTATTCGAGTTTGATCCTGCGTTGTTCGTCTACGCGCAGGCACTGATCGTATCGCTAACGTTGACCGTCTATCGTTTCGTGATCTGGCTGCATCGCCCACCGACACAAGTGCTGTTTCGCGAGTCGGTGACGATGGTGCGAAACTCGCCAAACCGATGGCGACTGCTTAAGCACCTGACGGGCCGAGTCATTGGCTACTTTGCCCTCAACCGATTCGTGTGGAAGCGAGGTATCAATCGCTGGGCGGCTCACTGGCCGATCATGATCGGCTGCCTGATGGCACTCGGAATCGTGGTGCCTTTGATATTCGGATGGGTGTGGTTTGAAACGCCCGCCGACGACTTGCACTCTTACAAGGTCATGCTTTTTGGCCAGCACCTAAGGACGATCCCGGTTGATGGAATCGAAGCATTCTTGGCTTTCCATGGACTGGTGTGGGCTAGTTTTCCCGTCATTTTCGGCTGCAGTGTGGCTCTCTATCGCCGCGCGAAGGATCGAGGAGATCAGGCGACACAAACTTGGGGCAACGACCTGGCTCCTCTCATTTGTTTGTTGGCGATCTCCATCACGGGACTGCTGATGACGATCAGCTATTCATTCCTTGGCGGCTGGCTGCACGCGCCGGTCGCTTGGTTGCACTGCTTGGTTGTCTGCGGCACGTTGGTCTGGCTACCCTACAG
>CAYQMZ010000512.1:0-2013 GCA_964418725.1 uncultured Pirellulaceae bacterium | reverse complement strand
CTATTCCACATTCCGCAACGCAGTCTCAAGCTTGCTCATATGATCTACGAGCATGAAGGCGCGATCGAAATCGACGGTGCTGGAAAGGCGAGTCCAAGTGTCGCCAAATGCCCACGCTGCGGAAACGGTTTTGCGGACCAAAAACAGATTGACGACCTCATCGCGATCGAGTCAGCACTTGGCTACCGCTATCAAATCGCGAACTCGGACGTATCACACTACCAACACGTTTGCCCACAGTGTCGTCGCGCTGCCTTAGTGATTGCACAAGGCAAGCGTTGGCGAGTCGCCGAAGCCACCACATCGAGTTAGGCAAATTAACATGGCACAAGAACCGAACAATTTGCTGGAGACGATCGATCAATGGGGACCTCACCTGGCCTTCAACGAACAACCATCCAAGGATTCGGTCGACGTCCCGGACAAGATGGTGGACACCCACTGCTGTTTTTGCGGCCAACAGTGTGGGATCACGCTGAAAGTGAAAGAGAATCGAGTCATCGGCTTTGAACCTCGATATGACTTTCCCTTCAATGAAGGCATGCTGTGCCCCAAAGGCGTGAAACGGTACCTACAGGGAGGTCACCGCGATCGCATCGAGAAAGCGTTGCAGCGGGATCCGTCATCCCCCGGCGGCTTCGCCACGATGGAATACGACGCGGCGATAGCTCGTGTCGCCAACGAGATCAAACGCGTTCAAGCCAAATACGGCAACCAAGCCGTCGGTGTGCTGAGCGGTGCCAGCTTGACGACGGAAAAAGCATATCTAATGGGCAAGTTCGCTCGGGTTTGCTTGAAGACTCCGTACATCGATTACAACGGGCGGCTATGCATGGTCAGTGCTGCAGCCGCTAACAAGAAGGCGTTTGGCATCGACCGAGCCGCCAATGCGTGGAACGACATCGTTGGCGCGGACGTTGTCTGGATCTCCGGCGCCAACATCGCCGAGTGTGCGCCGATCACGACGAACTACGTCTGGCAAGCGAGAGAAATGGGAGCCAATGTAATCGTTGTCGACCCTCGCATTACCCCGATCGCTAGAACCGCCGACGTATTCCTGCCGATCCGCCCTGGTCGTGACGCAGCACTTTTCAACGGCGTCCTGCAGATCATGATCGAGCGAGACTGGCTGGACCATGACTTCATCAACAACCACACCGTCGGGTTCGACGAGTTGGCCGAACATGTTTCGCAGTGGACGCTGGACCGCACGGCAGAAGAGTGCGGCGTTTCCAAGGCCAAGCTGATGCAAGCAGCGGAATTATGGGGCCAAGCATCGACGAGTTTTTTGCTGCATGCCCGCGGTATCGAGCACCACAGCAACGGTGTCGAAAACTGCCTTGGAGCCATCAACATTGTCATGGCGAGCGGTCGAATCGGTCGCCCCAACTGTGGTTATGCCACCATCACCGGACAAGCCAACGGCCAGGGCGGACGCGAACACGGACAAAAATGTGATCAACTGCCCGGTGCTCGTGACATTCGTAATCCCGAGCATCGCCAACATATTTCGAAGCTTTGGCAGATAGACGAAGCGGACCTTCCGGGTGCGGGAGTCGACTGCTACGAAATGATGCGAAAGATTCACTCCGGCGAGATAAAGTTGCTGTTAACGTTGTGCTTTAATCCCAAAGTGAGTTTGCCAGACAACGAGTACGTTGGAGCCGCACTCGACAAATTGGAGTTTATGGCCAGCATCGACTTCTTCATGAGCGAAACGGCTCGACACGCTGACGTCGTATTACCTGGGTCGCTACAGGAAGAAGACGAAGGCGTTGTAACGCAGATTGAAGGGCGAGTGATCAAGATCAATAAGGCCGTCGATCCGCCTGGCGATGCGAAGGAAGATTGGAAGATCATCAAGGATCTGACCGTCGCGCTCGATCGCACACACGGGTTTGAGTTCACTAGTCCACGAGAAATATTCAACGAACTGCGCGTCGCCAGCAAGGGAGGCACGGCGGACTACTCGGGCATCACCTACGAAAAAATTGACGCGCAAGGTGGTGTCTT
>CAYQMZ010000511.1:2214-6123 GCA_964418725.1 uncultured Pirellulaceae bacterium | reverse complement strand
ACTGAGTCGTTGCTCCATAAGTAGAGGGACTCCCAATCACCACGCGCTGGGATCGTGGCGTCGCCGTCGCCGTTCGAGTCGCCTCCGATCGTATCGTCAATGATCGACGTGAACACGATCGGATTGCTGGCTGTACCTTCGGCTTTCAGCACACCAGTGTTCGCTGAAATAAAGCGGCCCGTTGGCAACTTGACGATACTGCCAGGCGCGACAGTCAGCGTGGCGTCTTGACCGATTGTGACGTCGGACGTGAGGTGCACTGGAACACCGTCGAAGTCCCACGTTTGATCGCTTGCAAGCGTGCCGCCCGCGAGTTGGACGTGGTTGCCTATTGAATTGTTTCGTAAGGAAATGTCAGCGTACGTGGGCGAGGCTGCAAGCACTTGCGTGATCGGCGAGCCTCCAGCTTCACTAACTTCCAAACTACGCAACGTTGGCGAGCCGCCGTTTAGCGCAATACCGACTTGATTGCTATCGCTAATCGATACGTTGTCAAAGACAGCCGCGCCGTTTGCTGCGATTGCAGGGACGAACCCAAATGGGTTTGCGGGGCCTCTGGTGTTTCCCGCATAGCGAACTTCAGTGTGTTCGAAGGTGGAGTCGCTGGAAACGTAGATTGCCTCCCAATGTCCAGGCGCCGGGGCACCGTCTACGCCTTCAGTTAGATCTTCGCCCACGCTGTCGTCTTGCACGGTCGTAAAAACGATCGGCTCGGAAGCAGTCGCCCTGGCATCGATCGTGCCTACTGCGGAAAGGAAAACAGCCTGGTCGAACTTTACGATCGTTCCGCTTTCGATCGTAAGGTTGACTCCTTCGTTGACTGTGACATCACTGGTAACACGAATCGTTCCAGACCAGACGTCGTCTTCGGTGATCGCTCCAGCGACGTCGCGAGCCAGCAAGATGCGAGGCTCCAGTACTTCTTGTTGAGCTCGCGATTTTTTACGCTGCTTGGCGCGACGAGATCGGTCCCGTCGTTTTCGATTGGGGTTCAACATCAAATGTAACTACTGCAAAGAAAACCCTGAGGCGCGGCCAGAAAATGCCGGTCGCAGAAAGTGGAGAATCAACCAATGCGGAATGCTTGATTCCTGTATTGGGGCCCCCTTTAGGGGGCCATGATAGTCGTTGCAAAGTGCGATTCAAGCGTCTCTGCACGACAGTCTGTGCCGATCCGAATCAGGTTGCGAGTCCGATACAAGCGTGGCGTGCTAACCGCAGAAGCAAGGCGTGAATGACAGTTGCTTTGGCGAGTTCCCGCGATCCAGCCATCAATGAGAAAGTCTTGGTGTCGTCAAAGTTGCGGCACTCCTCAACAGGTAGATGCCCTCTGCGCTCTCGGGACCTACATCACCTTAAGCCGATAGGTCAAAGAGCCGTTCGCGACAAACAATCTCTGTTGATTCGGTGCAAGCTCGACGGACAAAGAGTAGGTCGCGCGGCGATTGCTCATTCCGGTTCGTTGAGCGACCGACGTCTACGTCGAACTAGCACGATTGCTAACAAGGCAGGGTACGCTACGGTTTTCGCGCTGGGCTCTGGCACCGTCGCTGCAGCGGCTGCCTTCTCTCCGAAGTGCGCAGAGAGAAGAAGGAAGTCTGCAAACTGAATCTGTCCGTTTCCATCGAAGTCTCCATCGGCCCAGCCTCCGTTCATACCGAACCCAGTCGACAACACGAGAAAGTCTGCAAACTCGACGCTTCCGTTCAGATCGGCATCGCCGAACAGGGTACCTTTCAGCTCTTCAACCCATGCTTTTCTATCTTCGTCATTGACTGTCGAATCGCTGGTCAAATCAAATATTTCTTGGTTGGAAGAGCCGGCAAGAACCGCTTGACTCAAGAGATCGATGTCGACGGCGGTAAGAACGCCATCGGTATCGAAATCCCCCAAGACACTTGATGGCCTTAGCATTGCATCGAAGTCGTCTAGCGCGGTTACAAAATCTGATTGGTCCATACCGAATCGCCAAACCAAAAAGAACGGTTCTGAATCTTGGATAACTGGATTGTTGGATGACAGACTAAGCTTGATCCCGTATGCACCGTTCGGTGGCGTTTCTTCTGGATCGCTGGAACGCGGCTCTAGCAGGTAGTCGACGTGCGAGTGAAAATCGCCGGCATCGCTGGACGTACCGATACTATTGAGTAGAGGATTAAAGGAAGCACGCTGCACTCCCGTTCCATTTCCGACGATTGTGTCGTCGACGCTGCTGGGGTTGTTCACGATGCGGATCTGCGTGTCAGCTCTCGGCGTGGTGAACTCGCCATCGGTCCAAAACACCAAGTCATCCAAGACGTTGTAGCCAATCCTGTCGTTCGGTGCCGTGCCTCCGCCGACATCTTGTTCGGAGTAGAAACCAGGATTTCCGTTCGCCTGAAAAAAGAAATCTCCTTGTGGCATGATTTGAGGAAACGCAAGTCTGCCGTCCTGCTCACCGATTTCGATCTGCGTTTCTCCGTAGACGAAAAACACGTCGGAGTGTTGGATGGTTTGCGCATTTGCGGCTTGCCAGACAGAAGACATCGCCAAAACAATCGCAAACACATGCACGGTTAGAAGCTTCACTTTATGCCTGCCCCTTCCGTTTCGCTGGTTTAATTCGGGGTGAGAGAAAAATGAATAGGAACGCAACCAAGAGGGATTTCCACGAAGTGGGTTCCGGAACGGTTGCCACTGTTTCGTGACCGTCGAATCCAAAGTTCCGAGAGAGCGACAGAAAGTCAGGGAATCCGACTCCGTCCAGGAGGTCAATGTTTCCTCCCGCGTAGCTTGACTCATCTGAGCCAAAGTTGCGAGATAGCGTTAGAAAGTCTGAAAACTCAACTTCACCATTGCCATCAAGATCACCAACGATGCTCCCAATGGAACGGAGCACGCTGTCACGTTGCTCAGTGGTGACGACGCAGGGCAAATCGTTGGCAAGCAGCAGCCCGTCACCCGTGCAGTCGAACGGGCTATCGGCGATGAGTTGCCTGGCCGCGACAACGGATCGAACGAAATCGGGCGTTGCCAGCCCGTGATTAAAAATAAGCATGTAAGGGGCGGAGCTGGTAAGTCCAGGGGAAGTCAATATTTTTTGAACCGCATAAACACCGTCGACTGGTGGTCCTGCTTCTTGGTTGCCAAGCCGAAATCGAATGTGCTCATGCAGGGTTCCCTCGTCATCAGTTCGCGCTATCGGGAATCCTGTCTGACTGGTGGACTTGCCCGTAACAATAACGGAGTGGCCTTCTACGATTGGTCTAAACAGCTCGAAGAAAGCTTCGTTCTCTGCTGGCCGCCAGTTGTTTCCATCGGAGTACAGCAACGGTCCGACGATCTCAAAGTTCAGTAACGATCCCGGCTGCAGGACATTTGCTCCGTTCGTTGCATAGCCTGGATTCTGAAGTTCTAAAGTGTCCCCGTCACCAACGCCAGCAGCTCGGAAATCAGAAAGGAACAGCGACGCATCGACTGCGAGTTGCTCTCCAATTACGTCAACTAGGATGTCCATGTGTTGCGCGCTGCAGATGTCAGCAGCAATTTGCAAGAACGCAAACAAAAAAATCAAAATGCGGAAGTACAACATGGGGCAACGTACTGTTTCTGACCAAAATGCTTCCCTCCCACGGGGAGAGCCAAGAATCAGGCGATAGGTGTCGAGCGAACGGATTGCGTTGGCATGTCTCTGGTGCCAATAGCGGTTCGCCTTCCCTGTCGACCGACTCCGACCCTCCCGAGGGGGATTGAAGTGGGACTCACGTCTTTATTCAGTTCGTTCTTCGGCGGCGAACGAAGGTGCCGACCAATCCAACGATAAACAGCGATGCCGCAAGCGGGATGCGCAGGAAAATCAGCGTTAACAAAACGGGAAACCCCAAAAGCCCGATCTGGAATTCGTTCATTGGGACGCCCCACGCACAAGGG
>CAYQMZ010000511.1:0-2204 GCA_964418725.1 uncultured Pirellulaceae bacterium | reverse complement strand
AGCAGCGTGTAGAGGAAGAACATCATGAGTCCGAATCCGTTGGGCTCAGGAACAACAGCGAAGTCGAAGTTGATCGCACCCGACGATGGGAACGTGCCGGATAGGTCAATGAGTCGAAATTCGGCCGTATAAGCCCCGGGTGCAGCATCGCCAGCTGTCCAAAAGATTGGTTCGAACGGTAGGTTTGCTTCACCGCCGATCACCAATTGATCGCCCGCTTCGGCTAGTTGCTCGAGTCCAAGGTAGAGGCCTGGGGTCATCGAAATTACTTCGATGGCGAGATTCATGCCGTCTAAGGCTCCGGCCGCGTAGCCGCCACCGCTGCTGTTGTACATGACTGCCTCTGGTGCACCTTCCGCGGCGGCGCCGAGATCGTGAATCGAGTAGAACGTGGTATTGCTGTAGTACTCGCCGTTTTCACCGCTGATCAAGAGTCCTTCAAGGTCACCGGTCCCCGGCTGAAGTGAAAGTGGTGCCTGCTCGCGGAAGTACTCAGGGATCCGATTGTTGGTGTTCGTGCTGGTAACGGTCGGACTTTCGATCGGGCCCTCGTAGCTTGCGGCGCCGATCGGGTGGAAATGGTTGATCGCTGGGTTTTCTTCGTTCCAGTGTGCGTAGGCCAACGTGAGGTTGCCGATGTTGGGATTCTCGAGACCCGTGTAAGTGCCGTGCGCGAGTGGATTGCGACCATCAATTGCGATGTAAAACGTATTTTGGTCTTGGGCGTAGGCGGAGGTGGCGATGCAGATTAGTGCTAGAACGTTAACAAAAAGAGTTTGGATTTTCATTTGCTTGTCGCTTCTTCTTCGTTTAGTTGTCAGTTTACTTTAGGGAGTGGCAACTGCGGCGTACTCATGCGCGTCGGTTGCATCTAACCAGCAGGTCTGCCTCGTTGGCGACTGCTGGACGAGGTGTTTGCATTAGCGCCTCGAAGCTCTTGTCCGGACATGACAGATCGATATGTGCACACACCTATCGCGTAGGTAGGCAAAACAACTGGGAATTGGAGCTGAGGAGAACAGCCCTTCGACGGTTAGGACCTAGGAGGTCCTCGTGCATGAAAGCAAGCCTGGCGTGTGGAGGAACCACCGTCTCGATAGGCTTTGCTTTGATAGATGACGATGACGTCGGTTTCTACAGAGAATCTGACGTCGAAAGTCGCCAACGTGGCGAGAAGCTTGCAAACACAGCACTCTCGTTCGTGCGATGATTGTTGCTTGTCGCTAGTGTCTTTTGTTGAATTGCCCTCGGCAGCGCAGAACGTACAGCAGCCGCATCGCGGGTGAGCCTTCTCGTCAAGATCGACGAACGCATGCAGTCCGTATCCAGGCACGTAGAGCGCAAGGAAACAGAGCAGAAGCGATGCTCGGAGATATTTGTGTGGAATCAATTTGGAGCTCACCGAAATTCAGTAAGCGGTCCGACCGTCCGTATGTTCGCAAAGGCCGACAACATGTCAAGTGGCGATTGGAAATATTTGCGTGTGGATTGCAAATGCAATGGATTTGCATAAGTCGCTGGCAGAAGCTTCGTGCGGATGTATGCATTTTACTTGCAGCTTGCAGCCGTCTCGAGGTCGCTGTTCGCTCCGCTTTCCAAGGCATGTCTTCGTTCGTCATCGAAGTACCGTCGCCAAGCCGAACGTTCAAGGTGCCGCTGGTCGGTGTGGCTTCAGTCAGGCGGTAGAACACGCCTGCTTGTGTGCGAATGCCAAGAGCTTCCAGGTCATTTTGCTCGAACAAAACCTCGGGCCAATCGAATCTGCGACGACTCGCCTCTAAGGCTCCGACGGAATGATCTGCAGTCGTGGAAAGGAAGGTGAGGACAGACGATCTCAACGAATGTTGATTCGGTCACTGACTTCCAAGTGTTCCCGTCTGGCCGCTGGATGTGGAACTCGACAACGTCGTCCGGTAAAGCAGTATCGCCGGCGACACTTGACCATCGATAGGGCTTGCAGCATCAGCCGAGTAGCCGTTTGCGGCATCCGGGATGTCGCGCATCCCGACCGTGTATTGGCCAACTGCGTTGTCGGACGAGACTCGAACAAAGTAACGCCCGTTTCTTGGTGCTCCGAATTAAACTCACATCGAATTGCGAACTGCTACGCGCTCAGGTTATTCCTAGAGGACGTCGATCTGGAGTGCGCAGGGCTTGCTTCCACATTACCTCGCGAATACGCGGTCTTCTACGTTGTCCTGATT
>CAYQMZ010000510.1:4004-6132 GCA_964418725.1 uncultured Pirellulaceae bacterium | reverse complement strand
CACGTCGTAACGCATAACGTTACTGTCCTTGGATAGCTTGTGAACCTTGCCGTCGAAGAACTGCTTCTGGTGATACCAGCATGGCCCCCAACTGAGTACGCAGCCAACGTTAAGATCTTCGCCAAGAATGTGTCGCATCATGGCGTCAGGTAGTACGCCTTCCGAAGGCGCTTCGTAGTGAGAGCAACCCGCGGCGTGGATGTGATGGTCGCCAGAGAACCAGCCGTACTTGGCCATATGAATCCAACGTTTCAGTCGAAAGCTTGCTACGTTTTGCTGGCCATCTTTTACCTCGATCGTCCGTCGTTCGACTAGATACTCGGGACCGCGTGAGTAGGTGACGTCGTACTCACCTGCGGGAAGCACCAACTCTTCGCCGTCTTCACGATAGATTTGATCGTGAAAGAAGAAGTCTGGTTCCAAACGCCGTGACCGGGCCGGATAGACGCGTCCCAATTTGTCCTTGATGACGAATTCGGCAGTTGTTGGCTTGCCGTCAAAATCCAAGATGCTCAGACGCAATCGGTTTGCAGGCCGGCAGTCAAAGAGAATCGGCAATGCATTCCGAAAGCCGATGTCTTCCGTGCCTTGCCCAACATCGAATGCCAGCTTCGCCTCGCGTTTGCCCTCGTCTCGGCTGTACAACTGCAGAATCCGATACTCAACTTCCAATCCAGACAGAGTAGCGGTCATCGGACGACCATCGAACGTTGAAACATCAAGCCAACGATCCTGCACGTCCGCCTTGCTGATCTTCGTTTTGGCTCGCGGGGCACTAGAAGAACGGGCCACCATCGGCAGTGAGTTCGGACTGCTGACTCGCAGTTTTGCCGTGACGCCGGCCTGATTGGACACTTTCACCAAAAAAGCCGTCCAGCCCTGCTGCACCAACGTTCGCTCTGCCTCTCCGGCAGCCACCTTCACGCGACTTTCAGGATTAATATCGATCATCGCCAGACACAATGGATCCAGCACCTGCTGAATCGCGATTACCGCGTTGTCAGCAACTTTCGCTTTCGCCAGTGCCGCCTGAGTCTCCGCAGACAGCGGTTGCCCAAGAGATTCCATGGCCTGCTCCAATCGCTCCACCTGAGCTCGAAGCGGCTGCACATCCACGTTTTGACCATAGCCCACACCAGACCAAGCCAACCAAGAAACCAAAATCAGGCATTTGAAACGCATAACTACTCCAGTTACGGCTGCAGTTCTCTCGGACAATCCGTGCCTAGAACTTACCAAGCCCGAAGTCGCGTTGCATCATGCGAGTTGCTGAACTTGCATTTAGGGCATCCTGCGCGGCTGAATGTCGCTGACTTGGCCCAATCACCACGTAGAGAACACATCGAAGAAAGTGCTTTCGGCTGAATAAAAGCATCCATTCGAAGAAAGTGCTTTCGGCTGATAAAATACCGTCCATGAACTCCCCCCAACCGTCACGCTTCGATAAGTACCTGTCGACTTTTCACGAGTTGCCAACTTTGGCCGCTCGAGTGAACCATGTGTTGCAACAGTTGCCCACCGAAGTGCAAAACGATTTCCTGGAAGACCCGCGCTTCGTTGTTTCCGTCGACAACTATGCACCAGGCAAGGGATCGTCAGTTTTCATGGCCGTCCCCGACGCAACAAGTGGCAGTCGCAGCGTCGTCTTGAAACCACTATTGGCGGACTGCAGCGACGAGTTCGCGCACTACGTCATTGCTCACGAGTTTGCCCACGCTTACCTTCGCAACGGACCGTGGGGAGAAATTACAGACATTGAGGAAGCGGCAGATTCACTGGCGGCGCATTGGGGCTTTCTTCGCCCCGCTAAGACTCCGTGGGGTGAATTTCGCAGATGAGTTCAGATCAGCCCTCAATCGGCCCACTGATCATTGGAGTCGCAGGAGGAAGCGGAAGCGGCAAGACAACAATCTGCCGCCAACTGGCGCATCGCTTCGGTGACGCCGCGTTTGTGCTATCCAGCGACAACTACTATCGATCGCAATCGCACCTGAGTCCTGAGGAGCGCGCGGAGCTGAACTTCGACCATCCGGACGCCATCGATTTTCAGCTGCTCGCGGAACATCTGGCGGAGATTCGAAAGGGCAACGCCGTCGACGTCCCACAGTACGACTTCACGACACACACG
>CAYQMZ010000510.1:0-3904 GCA_964418725.1 uncultured Pirellulaceae bacterium | reverse complement strand
GATTCGAAAGGGCAACGCCGTCGACGTCCCACAGTACGACTTCACGACACACACGCGTCGACAGCAGCAAACAAATCTGCTCGCACCGCCAATATTGCTAGTCGAGGGCATTTTGCTGTTCGTGCAGGATGAGGTCCGCCAACACTTTGACCTGACGATCTTTGTAAACGCGACCAGCGAAACTCGTTACCAACGACGACTCGCACGCGACACGGAAGAACGCGGACGCACGGAAGCGAGTGTCGAGGCACAATGGAGAAACACCGTTGCGCCAATGTACGAACGGTTCGTTGCGCCGACCCAGCGATTGGTTCAGATGGTCATCAATACCGATAACGATGTTCGGCAAGACATTGACGTCCTGTCAATTCTGTCGGAAGGAATACGTGGCAGCATCGAGCCCGAGCAAAACGGTCCAACAGCTTCACCGTGACTGCATGAAAAAAGGCCGCTGTGATAGCGGCCTTTGAATTCGCTTTGTGCTCGTCGCGACACTACGCTTGGAACGAGCTACCGCATCCGCAGGACTTCACTGCGTTCGGGTTGTCAAACGTAAAGCCTCGCTTATCTAGGCCTTCGTAGAAATCGAGTTTCGTGCCATCCAGATAGAGCGAGTGACGACGGTCAACAACGACATCCACGCCGTGCTGAGTCGACTTTGAGTCTTTCTCTGCATCGTAAGACTTGTCGAAGCCCAGTGCGTAGGAGAAGCCACTGCAGCCTCCTCCGGTTACGCCGATGCGTAGCACAGTGCCTTCTTCGAGCTTCTGCTCGCCGATAATCTTCTTGACTTCTACTGCGGCTCGTTCGGTCAACTCAACTGCCATCTTTTCTATTTCACTCCGAAAACGTGGTGGCGGATCGGGTCAGCACCCGTCGCGGGACATCAACACATTATACGATTCGGCTGCCCGCGGGAAGCGGATTTGGTCGAATTCAGCCTTTTGTGGCCTTCAGCGTAGCCTCATGGTCCAGTGGCGATCGTTCACGACACTCAGGGAAGTTTAGGCACAAACGCCAGCACGGACAGCTAACTTCCTAGAACCGCACTACGGCACTGCAGTTAACAGTATTGCCGCTGGCAACGCGAATTGAAGGTAACCGGCTTTCGCCAGCTTAGGCGTTGGATTTCTCTTTCTTTTCCTTAACCTTTGACCAATCACGTCGCTGCCGAGAGCTAGGGATTCCCAACTTTTTGCGGTACTTCGTGATCGTTCGCCGAGCAGCAGAAAAGCCGTGCTTCTTCAGCTGAGCCACTAACTCGTCATCGCTGTAAGGCTTGCTCTTGTCCTCTTCGTCGATCAGCTCCTGCAGCTTGATTCGGATCGCATCCCAGGTGACGTCTTCACCGTCAGTGCTCTTGGTTCCGCCGGCAAAAAATTGCTTCAGTGGATAGATTCCGCGAGGCGTTTGCACCCACTTGTCCCCGACCGCGCGACTGACGGTGGTGACGTGAACTCCAACCTTATCCGCAATCTGCTGCATCTTCAGCGGCTCAATTGCCTTGGGGCCTTCATCCAAAAACTTATGTTGGTGATCCACGATGGCTTGAGCAACTCGGGACAACGTGCTTCGCCGCTGCTCGATCGATTCGATCAGCCATTGGGCGGCGTTGATCTTTCGCTTGATGAATTCTTTTTCTTCCGCCGTTGCTTGGCCACTTAGAAAACGATCGCGATAGTATTTGTTGATTCGAAGCGTCGGCGTCCGGCCTTCTTCTAGACGAACCTTGTATGAGCCGTCCGCCATCTGATCGACGAACAAGTCCGGCGTAACAGTCGGAGCAGCAATTTCCGCGAAGCGTGCGCCGGGCTTGGGATCAAGCGTCCTCAGGTCCACCAGAGCTTCCTGAATGTGCTCCAGCGTCAAACCGGTTTTCTTTTGGATGGCGGGCAGACGGTTGTGCTGCAGGTCCTCCAAATGATCGGACACCAGCACCAAAAGCTCTTCGTACATCAGCAGGTCAGGCGTCAACTGCAGCAACAGACATTCACGCAGATCTCGGGCACCAACCCCGGGTGGATCCAGCTGCTGCACAATTTCCAACGCCTTTTCAGCCATGTGGACAGTCGCCGGATCGGACATCGGAGGCAGAATGTCTTCGAGACTGCCCGACAAATAGCCGTTGGAATCCAGGCTGCTGATGATTCGTTCCGCCATGGAACGCAATTCTTCTTCCAGCTCCAGCTCGCCCAGCTGATTCTCAAGATGGGCGTGTAGCGTGCCTGTGCGCGACTCGATGTTCGCCATCGCGTCTAGCTTGCGCTCGCCAGCTTCGAAGATTTCAGATGCAGACCGCCTGGGAGCATCATTGAAGTGATCGGGGAACTCACGGTCCATTTCAAGCAGCCGCTCGAAATCTTCCTTGTTGTCGTTCTTCTCGTCGACAACCAGTTCTTTCTCTTCGGTTGTTTTCGCGTCCGGGCTATCGGGCTCGCTCGTCTCCGCAGGTGTACGCTCTTCGAGCGCGTCCAACATGGGATTTTCGATCAACTCTTGCTCGATGCGTTCCTGCAATGCCATTACGGGCAGTTGCAGAATCTCCATCGATTGGATCATCCGTGGTGCAAGAACCTGGACTTGCTTTTGCGTTTGTATGAGACCGAATGTCTGGCGCATAAGATTCTTCCGACAAGAGCAGCGAGTGGCCCTGTTTCCCCGCATCACGCGAATCGAGCGTCAACGAGACAGCGGAGAGACCGAATGGTCGTTTCAGGCGAATGCCTGCGACGCGTGTAACACGAAACCTCGAACGGATCTCACACTGTGCTACCGAGTCGCTTACTAAATCTACATTGCGAATTAGCTTTACGGCGGTTGCCTGCACTCAAACTGCGTTTCTTTTGTCAGCCTCCTTCGCGGTAATTCGGTGATGCATAACGGCAACGTTGCTAGTCGATCAAACTACTGAGAGCCGTATCTAAACCCGGGAAATCAACGCCTTCGGTGAGCTTCTTCAGCTCTTCCAAATGCAATTGCTTGGCTTTCGCAATCGCATCATTGACGGCCGCTGGAATGAGATCTTCCAACATCTCGCGTTCGTTATCTTCAACAAGCTTCGGTTCGATGACCAAACGCAACACTTGACCAGTTCCGCTCATTTCCACTTCCACCATGCCGCCGCCAGATGCGCCGGTCACTTTGGTTGATTTGAGCTTCTCTTTGACGCCTTGAACCTGCGTCCCCATCTTCATGAGGTTTCCAAGTCCGGCAAGATTCTTGAACATCGAGGCCTCCTCCGACCATCACATTTTGGCAGCTCCTGCTGCCTATCCGAGCACCCAACATTTGGGCGTCGCTGGTTTACGATGCTGAACGTGCTTCATTCGGCTTCGGCACCGAGATGCTGGATATCTCTCCTGAGAATAAATCGACAGCTCGCTGCACAAACTCTCTCTGAGCAATCTCTCGTTCACGCTGACGTATCGACATCGACGGTTTTGCCGAGCTTTTCTTTGCCTGTGCCGCAGACAATCGAAACTCCAGCTTCACTTTCGTGCCGGCGACTTTTGTTGCGATCTCCTCCAACTGAAGGTGTCGCTCAGGTCGCTCGCAAAACGCCATGCTCGAAGTATACCTAGCTGGGAAGCTGACGACCAGCCTTTTTGGCCCGGAATTTGCAGCACCACTGGAGTCTAGCCAGTTCACACGCTCGAAATTCGAGGCAAAGTCGGCCTCTATCCCGTCCAGCTGTGCCATGGTGTCACGCCAAACGACAACTGCCCCTTCATCAGAGCCGGCCGAAACAGGGGCAGCAGGCGGCTCAGTCGCGGCCACCGCATTGGCGTTATCCTCTGGAGCGGTTGCTGGATTTGCTACCGGCGGCCCAGGTTTACCTGCTTCTGAGTGCGCTACGCTGCCGGAATTCGCAGACGCTGAACTGGGCGCGTCTGCTTTTGTAGCT
>CAYQMZ010000509.1:0-6133 GCA_964418725.1 uncultured Pirellulaceae bacterium | reverse complement strand
AGAGTTGATCGAGTGACTCGATGTCGACGTTGGTGTTGAAGAAGAGGTCACCTGACCAAGTGCCAAGAAACTGATCGATAGCCACCGATGCGGAAAATAAATCAGAGTTTTCAAATGGAATTGCTGCTACGCGGACGTCGCCAAATCGAACGTCACCTTTAAGGTTGCCCGTGATGCCTAGGTCGATTCCAATGTCGTTGACTTTTGCAACGTCAAATGGTGACGCGCTGCCCCACGTTTGAAACGCACGCAGAATGGTTTCTTGCCAAGCTTCCGGTTCGCCGAACCGCTGAAACTCCTCAAATAGAGAACTTGCTTTTGGGCCCACCGGAGTTCCGTCAGGTACGAAACTGAGCGAAATACGCGAATCGCTGAACCACACGCCGGCTGCATCCAGAAGCTGACGTTCCTCGAGTGACTCGATGGTCAATCGGGATCCAGAAGTTGCAGCGGGCTTCTTACTTCTTGGCTTCATTGGATTGGATTCGGAATGTGCCTGCTGGTGTCATCACCAACCGGACGATGTGTTGTTATTTGGACTCTGTGTTTTTGATGACTTGCGAAGCGTCGGGTACCGCGGCAAACCGAGCCGCAGCTGCGCAAAGTTGCTTGAATGGCAGGTAGCCGTGGATGTCGATCAAGTCAGTATCCTCTACCGCCAGACTAACCAAGCTTGGTCTCACTTTAAACGAAGAGCCAAGCAATGAAACGGCAACATCCCGTAATTCCGGGTTGGCCCGGGACGCTAATGAGTAAATGCACGCCGCCTGGAACATGGCTCTAGGATTCTGGTTAATTTCGACTGCTTTCTTTGCGTCTTCGATGGCTTCGGCGAATTTGCCGGCCCTAGCAAGCAAGATGCCTCGACCAGCAAACGCCGAATCGTCGTTCGGATAATCTTTGCAAACACCAGCCAGGACTTCGATCGCTTTGGCTGGACGTGCGAGTCGCGCGGACAGCACGTGGGCCACATTTCGGCGAGCAGAGTGGCTCCTAGGGTTCAGTTCAATGGCTTTTTCGAAATCCGTCAACGCTTCCGCCGGCTGTTTTGACATCTTGGCAACGCCCAATGCTACCCACCCAAGCTCGTCACGCGGTGTGGTTTTCATTGCCAGTTGGTGGTCGCTGGCAGCCCCGACATGATCGCCAAGGCGTTTCTTGACTCGCGAGCGGATCAGAAGCGGCCTAACTCCCTTGTAGCCAGAGTCGATTGCGGTATTTAAGTCGGCCAGCGATTTTCGATATTGCTTTAGGTCCTTATACGCAATCGCGCGATTGAGAAGGCAGCAATGTCGACCGTAGCTACCATCTTCGGTGTGTGGCAAGAACTTTGTGAAATCACGAGCCGCACCGGCCGGATCATTGTTCTCGTTTCGACTGATGCCTCGGGCGTATCGGGCAAGCGGTGAGTCCTTGAGCACGAGACAAGCGGTTAGACATTGATCCGCTTGTTGCCAATCGCCCAGATCCATGTGGGTCTGAGCCAAGTTGTACCACTTCGAGAAGTCTTGAGGATCCTGTTCGCAGGCTTGCATGAGCACGTCGCGGGCATAAGTCGTGTTTCCGTGAACGCGGCTAAGATGTCCCACCAATTGCAGGTCCGTCGCCGTCGTTAGCGTGGCGTTGGCAGCCGCCTCGCGTAACGAATCGGCTTGCTGGTCGTCTCCCTGCATGACTTTGATGCGGGAAAGCTGATCTAATCGAGCCCGAGAAGGTTTTCGGTTGCCCAGACTTGCCACCAAGTTCCAGCGCTCTGCGGGGCCCAAGTGATCGGCCGCCTTGTCGTTCCGGTAGGCGTACAGATAGGACTCGGATGTCATGAGAGCCAAGCGAGTGACTTCGTGGTCGATCGCCTGCTGTGTTTCAGAGTCGAGCAAATCGTAAGTTTCGGAGCCTCGCCAATCCGGCGATTGGTCATTGATCGAGACGAAGCGTGCCAATGTCTCTTCCGCATCTTGGATGGCGACCGTCGGATCAACCCCCTCGAGCCCAATGCTGGAGAGCTCAGGCACCAACTGCTCGACGGCTTGCGAAAACTCCACGAACGTTTGTTTTGCTTCAAGCTTGGCAACGTACTTCTCTCGTGCAAACCAAGCGAATAAGGAGATAGCAATCAAGACGGACGCAACGGCAGCGAGTGTTGTCCAAGAAGTTAGTCTTGGGTGTCGCAGCGTCCATTTCTTGATTCGTTGTGCGCGTGATTCGTTAGCAAACTGCAGTGGCAAGTGTTCGCGTTCGTTCTGCGTGTCTTGCAACAATTCGCTGGCGGTTTGATAACGCTTAGCGGGATCAATTGCCAAGCAATTCTCAACGATTGCAGCAAACGACGGCGTCACCTTGCTGCGAAGGAGTCCTCGATCCAAATGGTTGCGACTCTCTAACGTTGCTTCAATTGTCTTGTGGTTGCCGAATGGAGCTTTTCCTGTTGCCAGCTCGAAGATCAAGGCGCCCAGCGAGAACAGATCGCTGCGTTCGTCAGAACTCTGCTTACCGGAAGACAATCCTGCCAAAGCCTCCGGGGCCATGTACGGCAACGTACCGCCGATCTGGGATTCCGACCGATCCGTAGTGCTGGCAGCCAAGTTGAAGTCCAGGAGCATCGGCTGCTCGTCCACCCAGAGTACATTGGCTGGTTTGATGTCGTTGTGCAGAATGCCTCGTTGATGAGCGTGCTCGATGGCTGAGGCCAATTGTTCGAAAACTTGGAGTGCGCCGTCGCCGGTTTGTCTCGTGTCGGTGGTGGAAGCATTGGCCTCGTCACCCAGGAGCGTTTCGTCACCTAGATACGGCATGCAAAAGACGTGAAAGTCTCTGTCCTCGTAAACGGAGAACACTGGAACAATGTTCGGATGTTGTAGCCTGGCGAGTTTTTCCGCCTCAAGCAGATGCTTGGGAGCGAATTTCAAAACAACCTGTCGACTGGATAGTGAGGTCTGCTTCGCGAGCAGCACGCGCGAGAGTGCCCCGCGACCGATTTCACGAATGATTTCAAAGTCCCGCCAGCGTTGGCCTTCGGTCGGCACGCGTTTGGCCAGTTCGTTGAATTGTTCGGTCGTTCGTGTTTCGTCTTTGCTGGAGACGACCGTCGACCAGCCTGTGGTCTCGACATCGTACTTGTTCGAGAACTCTTCCAAAGAAATGGGCTGCCCGTGTTCGCAACGCTGGCGATACTCTTCGAAGGCGATGTCCGCGCGCAGTTGCGAATCGGTCACCAGCTCGGGAAGTACTTCTTTGTAATCGTTCAGCGACTTCTGGTTGCCTGCTTCCCAGGCCAACTCGAGATCGACGCGAATCAATTCAGCTGCGACTTTTGAGAAAAGCGGATCGCTGCGATCCGGAAAGAAGTCCGCGACCATGGCTGATCCGTGCTCGGCGAGCGATTCTTCGAACGCATCGATGGTTGATTCGATGCGTAGGTCGAGCGTTTCGGATTCAGGACTCTTCATCTTCGGTGGGATCTTCAATAGCACGCTGCAGGTCAGCGCGAAATCCTTGCAGGACTCGCTCAACCGTTCGCTTGGATCGCCCTGCCTTTTCTGCAATGCTTGCGACGTCGTTGCCTTCCATCCGCAGATGGATGATGCGTTTTTGTTTTTCGGGTAACCCACCAACAACATCCTCGATCGTCATATGAAGGATGCGTAATGCATCTTCGTTGGTCGAGATCGCGTTGCCTAAGGTCGACAATTCGGTCGCTGAAGACTTGCGGATATCGCGCTTCGCAGCTCGGTGATAAGAACCCACCGAACGAATTTTGTTGAGCGTGATAACTGCAAGCAGTTTCCAAATCGTTTCCCCTTCGGGTACGTCGTACTGGCCTTGGCCAATTCTTCGAAAGAATGTGCGAAAGACCGACTGTGTGATGTCTTCGGTGTCGAGCCTACCTGACAGTTCACCAGCAAGTTGTCGACCCGCGAGTTTGTCGAGCTTCGCAACATAGCGTTCAAAAAGATCGCTGGCTGCGTCACCGTCGCCGTCGCGAATTGAACGGACTAGTGATCCATCGGATGGCTGACTCTTTTCGTCTTCAGGTTCCACCGGAATGCACCGCCATTAAAGAGTGGACTTTAGGGCGAATGTCCGCCATTTCTTTTTGCCAACTTTGAGATTTAGAATCTCTGCGAAAGATAACTGCGAACAATCGGTAAACTTGAACGCCGGAGTGAGCGGTCAGTCGTAGCCGTATGCCAGCCATTCAATCGTCGACCAACCGCTTTTTTCCTAGACTATGTTACCATGCACGCAACGCGGGCTGTAACGTGTTCGCAACACGTGGAATAAGGCTTGGAAGTGCAAACGGACCAAGTCCGTTTTCGCGGAAGAAAGTGCCGGGAGGGACCTGTCCTGGGTGCGATGGAACCACTAACCAACCAAACGCATGGACCGGGACAGGTCCCTCCCCGCACTTATTCACGTTTAACGTGAAACCGTTTCACCGGCAACGAATTGGCATTCAGTGGGCGGTCGCGTGACTGCCCGCCTGTGCTCGTATTCGTGTCTCGATGGACAGACGCAATTGCTTCTTGGCACGTTGCATCAGGTTCTTCGCACCGTGCTCACTCATGGCAAGCTCGGCTGCGATTTCTTGCCTCGAACGTCCATCTCGAAAACGCATTTCTAACGCTTTTCTGGCGCGTTCTGGCAGCAATTGCAGACACTCTTTCATGATGAAAAGAATGTCCTCGTCACTACGTTTCGATTCCTTCCATTTGCCCCAAGTAGCTCCAGCGACCACAGCGTCGCGAAGTTCTTCCGTCGCTTCGATCGACTTGAGATACGTCACATAACGATGGTAAGCAGATCGACGCAAATAGCTGGCGGCGGCTGCTTGTCCGCGGTAAGCGAATGGCCGCCGCAACGCCGCGAGGAATGTTTCTTGTGTCAGGTCGTCAGCCAATTCGGGACGACAACCCAAAGCACGCAAGTAACGCCAAATTCCAGCTTGGTGGTCAGTGACTAACTTCGCCAGGATTTGGTTTGAACGCAGTTCGACGTCGTTGGAGTGGGCGTCGGTTCTGGGAGCGGTTTTCGCTCGCCCCTTTGCGGAAGAACTGATTCGAACCCGAAATGACATTGGATCTGGGCCCATTCCTTGGTTTGTCGTAGGTCGTTCAGCGAGTGCAGCAGCCATGTTTGTTACTCGATTAAGGGGGTCTGACAGGCTAGAGCAGCTTCAAAACGTGGTGTCCGCCATGGATTACGATGATTTTTGGAATTTATCCCCCATTTCGTGGGAAACGCGTTCCCCAGGGCGTCGCTCGGTATGAAATCAGCCGGATTTTGCTTTTTTCCGGCAGTTTGCGTGTTGAGTTCGCGTCCAATCTGAGGAGTCCGGCGGTCGATCGGGTTCGACTGTCTGACAATTACGAACTGGCAGTCTGACTGGATCCTTAATCTCCTTAAAAGAGCCCGTCATGGCCGAGCTGTTGCGCCGCCAAACGGACAATTTTTGAGCCGCGCAACGAAAAAAGGGCTCGGAAATTCCGAACCCTTTTAGCCTTCTCTCGGTCCACGTTGGAGCAGCCAGTTCCTCGTTGTTGAGCAAGTCATGTAAGGAATAGCTCCAATGTGATGACTTAGCGAGGAACCGGCTGGATGCTCCGCGGGGGTAGTAGCTCTCTCTGTCCGAACCTGTAGAGCATTAAACCCCGACGGCATCCGCCAAAAATATTCGAAGATCTTTTGTCAGCAAAAGCAGGCAAAAACTGCGTGGTTCAGTTTCCGTATTCCTTTGCCCAATCTGGGACAGCACGCGGAATCCAGAATTCCCACCACCGGCGACCATGAATGCGTTTGATGAGGTTTTGCACGTCAGTAGCAAAGGCCTTCTCTGCTTCCTCTAGCTCGCCCAGAAAATTCGGAAGAGTTTCGTACAGCATCTCTTCAGGCGTATCCGCGACGTCTTCGTGATCCAAGTAGAAGACATCCCCGGCGTCGTATTGGCAGTCGATGAAATACAAACCTCCGGCTCCGTCTTCACCTACTGCCCAGTAGCTAGGCCGCCAAGCGAATCCCCACGGCGACTCCCGGCGGCACGAAAGGTTTAGCTCCCGCAGCGTCGCAAAATCACGGTGGAACTCAATTCTCGACTGTGCGAGCGGTTTGGCGAAGGCTTCGCGGTACGGTGCGGGGA
>CAYQMZ010000508.1:0-6134 GCA_964418725.1 uncultured Pirellulaceae bacterium | reverse complement strand
AAGGCCGGGGTTCAGTACGGTGAATACTTGTTGCTAGTGCGAAAGCTCGCGACAGATAAGCTGAAGATGGGGGAGAACCACCCGCAAGTTGCAAAAACTAAGGCTGAGATTGCTCGCATCGAAGAGATGTTGGACATGGACGGCGCAAGCATGACGAAGGCAGTGCAAGTCGGTGATGTCGACCGTCTTGTTTCGCTATACCTTGGCCTGCTCACGAACGACCTGAAACACATTGCTAGCCGCAAGAAGGCGTTGACGGAACTGCTCGCGATAGAGTCACGAAAGGCCAAAGACCTTGTGAAGCTGCAGTTGCAAGAGACTGAACTCAAGCGTGAAATGGCCCGCACAGAGGGGCTATACAACACCGTCATTAATCGCCTTAGCGAAGTTGACCTCCAAATCGAACATGGTGCGTTCACGACTGATTTGATCTCGCCCCCAGAACTTGGCATGAAGAGCTGGCCAAAGATTCCATTGCTATTCGCTCTGGGGACTTTGCTGGGCACAATCGGCGGGGCTGCTTTGGCTGTCGGTGCAGAACTGAGCGATCGATCGTTCCGCGGCCATGAAGATATCGAAAAAGAGCTTGGGACTTCCGTCCTGACTCACTTGCCAGTAATGCTGCCGCGAGACCTGCGAAGCGTAAAGCCGAATTCGTCGCTGGCTCCTCAGTTGGTGGCCTATCACCAACCGAAGTCACACCATGCTGAGGCGGTTCGTAACCTGCGTGCGTCGGTGTACTTCCGCACCAACGAGTTGGAAACTCCAGTCATTCAGATTACCAGTCCGAACCCTGGCGATGGTAAGTCGACGATGACAGCGAACTTAGCTGTTTCGATTGCTCAGACCAACAAGCGTGTGCTGATGATCGAATGCGATATGCGACGTCCAAGTCAGTACTCGATCTTTGGGTTTGATCGTGATCGCAAAGGTCTGGCCGATGTACTGAAGCGTGATTGCTCGATTGACGACGCGA
The DNA here is from genome assembly GCA_964418725.1 of uncultured Pirellulaceae bacterium. Classification (GTDB taxonomy): domain Bacteria; phylum Planctomycetota; class Planctomycetia; order Pirellulales; family Pirellulaceae; genus CAYNJG01. The sequence goes on along the minus strand of CAYQMZ010000508.1, from coordinate 5,158 downwards.
CCATGGCGTGCAGTGAAATTCCAAACCTCTACATGATTCCGTCTGGCGGGATTCCTGAAAACCCTGCCGAGTTGTTGGCACTTCCCGACTTCAGCCAGTTCCTGTCTGTCGTTCGAGATGACTACGACTTCATTCTGATTGACAGTCCGCCAATTGCACCGGTATCGGATGCCGCGGTTATCGCGTCGCTTGCCGACCGTGTGGTTCTGGCTTTGACGCTCTCGAAGAACGCTCGTTCTGCTGCAGCATCAGCTCAGGAATCGCTTGTCTCTCACGGAGCTGATCTATTGGGACTGGTTGTTAGCAAGTACGGCGGCACCAACTCCTATGGCTACTCTTACGGCGGATATGGTTACGACGCCGGTAAGAAATACGAGAAGTCCGGTTACTACACCTATTCGTAGAGCGTGGTTGCCCTCCTGATCGTTTGTAAACCATTTGGATTGGCGTCATGAATACGTGTACTGACCAAATTGGCGGGCTCCTGCAAGAGCACCATATCGAGTTGCTCTTGCTGGGGTTTCCGAAATGCGGAACGACTGCTTTCGCGGATTGGCTGGCGAACTGTCCTCAAGTGGATGTGTCGTCTCCAAAAGAAACGTTCCTGCTCTGTCCTGAGTTTGCTGGCAACTTGGAGCGTTCAGCGTTCCGAGATGCCGACATGGCGGCTTGCTTTGCAGAGCGGGGCGACCGCATGCGGATGGAGGCCAGCACCCTGAATGTCTATTCGGCGGCTCTGTTAGCAGCTGTCTCCGAAAACAAGCACGTTAAGTGCATCGTGTTGACCCGTGACCCAGTGCAGTCAACTTTGAGTTGGCACAATCAAGTCGTCAACGCTGGCTTTCAGGTCAGCGACGACTTCACGGAGAGCTGGGAGCGTGGGCTGGAGGGCGACGAGTCGGCTGTTGGACAGGATTTCCTGCGGCAGTACAAACGCGTCGCCTCCTACGGCTTCTGGTGTTCGCGATGGATCGAAGCGGTTGGGCACGACCGATGTTTGATGCTTCGAGCCAAGGATTTGCGTGAATCCCCAGATCTCGTTAAGCAGCGTGTTGAGAAATTTCTCGGCACGGAGCTTAATGTTGATGAAAAACCACCTGAGCGAAATAAGTTCGCAGAGCCCCGAAGTAAGTTCATTTATGACGCGATTCGTGGTTCTTCCTTCTTGAAGGCGTTTCGAAGTCTCGAGAAGAATCTCCAATTCTTGGCGACCCTGCGCCGCGTCATTCGCGATAAGGTAGTCTTGAAACCGTCGAAGAAGAATGTGGACAGCCAGATCGAAGCAATGCTGCGGGAGGCTTTTGCCTCAGACCAGGAGCTGATGCAGAGGCTGAAGTCAGAGAACACGAGGCGGTGGGAATAGCATGAGTACGGGACGAGCGGTATTCTCGAAGCTTGCACCACTGATCTATACCATGGTGGCAATGCTGAAGCTGCTGCCTCACGGATTGGTTCGCCGACTCTGGTGGACTGTGGAATGGTTGCCTGGCAAGCTCGGCATCGGTCTGCGATACGTGTTTGCCAAGCGGCTTTGCAAGTCATGCGGTCCCAACGTGCTAATCGGACCAGGGGTCTTTGTTGATCACTGGGAAAAGCTCTCGTTCGGTCGTAACGTCACGTTGCATCGAAATTGCTATGTCGACGCACGCGGTGGAATCACCGTCGGTGACAACGTTTCGATCGCACACGCTACGTCGCTTTTAGCTTTCGACCACTCTTGGAGCGATCCTTCGGTTCCAATCAAGTACAACGAACTGATTTGCCATCCGATTCTAATCGAGTCCGATGTCTGGCTCGGTTGTGGAGTTCGCGTGTTGGCCGGAGCGACGATCACACGACGCACCGTCGTCGCAGCAAACGCCGTCGTGACCCGAGGAACAATTGGTGGCGGCATTTACGGCGGCGTTCCAGCGAAAATGATTCGCGAGTTCGACTCGGTAGCGTTAGTGCCGGAGGGCGTGGGCGCTTAGATGCTTGTCGAACTAGGAATTGGACTGACAGGCGTCCTGTTGTTCGGGTTGCAGATTGCAATCCTCGCGTTGCTTGTGCAAGACAGCGGCAAGGATACCGCCTTTCACGTCTATCGGTTTTACAGCCCGCAAGCTTGGTTTGCGCTGTTTTTCTCGCTCTTCTTTTTAATGCCAGAGGTTGTGGCACTGTTGCCAGGCCACCACATCATCGGCTTTGAAGCTGAGGGAAGTGCATTCAAGCTGCAGTCAGCCGTCACGTCGCAGTTCTTTCTTGTTTGCTTTTTGCTATCGCTGCTAGGGGGCAGTCGGCTTGCGTCTCGCGCATTGCCACTACGCTTCGAAGAACGTCCACTTAAACTACGCCGCACCACGCTGAAGGGAACTGATCAGTTGCTGCTGATGGCTTTCTTCATCTGCGGCTTACTAGCCACCCTGTACTTGGGGTGGAAAAACATCGGTTCGGACACGATGCGATCGGCGCTCGTGAAATCAACTAGCGGTAAGATTTTTACATCGATCTCATTCTTCGGGAATTTCGCGTTTGCAGTCTTCTTGGCCAGAAGCTTTGTAAAAGGCCGGCTGTTCATGGCACTTTGTGTCATCGCGGTCTTTGTACCGGCGGTCTTCCTGACTGGTAGCCGCGGCCGCTTCCTTTGGCCCTGTGTGTTGTCGCTAGTGTATCTCTTCACCTATCGCAATGCGTTCGACTACAAACGTGTGCTGATTGCCGGAGCTATCGGGTTAAGTGTCCTGGTGTTTAGCGATACAATTTTGCTGGTCTTCAAGAACGATCGTGAGCTGAATCTGGACGGGATGCGCAACCTGTTCATCAAACGGAATTTTGATGGTTTTGCGAACTTCACCCTGATCTCCACATACGATCAGATTCCTCGTCGTCCAATGGTCGCCTTAACTGGTGCTCGAGCCGAGTTCATGTATCACTATTTCCCGAGCACCTTTGAAAAAGGAGTTGGCTTCGGGGCAACGTGGCCTGGCATGAGTTGGATCGCTGGCGGCTGGATCGGTCTGCTGATTGGCGGATTCGTATACGGTTTGATGCTCGGTGGGATCAATATTGCGTTCCGTATGCTTCGGGATGAACGATTGTTCTGGGCGTATCTGTTCGCCATGACTTGGTTCTGCGCGGTGGGCGGTAACATCCATGAGTCGTTGGATAAGATGCTTGTGGCGGCTTCGCCTGGGATTATTTGGTATTTGTTCAACCGGTTCGTAAAGAGTAAGACTGAAGACACCACGAAGAAGTCGTCACCCACGAGGCCCCGTCGACGCCGCATCACTCGTGCGAGTCTGATTGGGGATGATTCAACTGTGTCAAACGCCAGCAGTTGACCGCTCGCCAATCGCTCAGGCCTAACTGTCGCTTTGCGACATGAAGAACCAATGTCGACGAATAAAGAAGCAACGTTGCTGTCGAAACTGATGGCAAAATTAACCTCCAAGGGCACTGTCGTCGAAACGCTGCTGGCCTACGTCGTCCGCGGCCTTGGTGCCGTGAGCTTGCTTTGGCTCTACGCCGTGATTGCAAAGCGTCTACCTGCAGCTGCCGCTGGGCATGTGTTCTTAGGGCTCACGGTCGCAACCGTCCTGGGAGGGCTTTGCGTTGTTGGGCTGCAAATGCTGAGCTTGCGACTCATTGCTGCACGGACCCTTGAAAAAGACGCGGCGGAGATCATTTTCCTCGGGCGTCGGACCCGTATGTTGGCGTTGCCGTGGGCAATCGTATCAAGTGCTCTGGTTTTCGCTGGAGCCGACTTGCTGGCAATTTACGTCTTCCAGAAGCCTGGCGTTGGAGTCGTGTTGCGATGGATTGCCCCGTCAATCGCGTTCACCGGTATCGCGTTGGTGTATTCGCACCAGCTTCAAGGACTGCGCCGTTTTACGGAGTCGCTCATCACATTGGCGCTGGGCACACAGCTTATGTGTGTGGTGTTGATCATGGTGTACGACTGCCAAACACCAGAAGCGATGGCAAAAGCCTATTCCGCCGCGGCCGCTTTGAACCTTGTGCTCGCGACCCAGTTTTGGCGTCGCACCGTTCCGGTCGAACAACCGAAACAAGTCGAAATGCCCGAAGTTGTAAGCAGTTGCTTTTCGTTTTGGGTTGTCAAAGCAATGATCATGTCGGTCAACTGGGCGGGAGTCCTTGTGGTAGGAATCTTGGTCCAAGACCCTGCACAAATCGCGTTGTTCGCGGTGGCTCAGCGGATTGCCAACCTGGTGAACTTTCTACTGGTGGGAGTCAACGTCGTTGTTACTCCAAAATTCGCTCGCTACTGGCGAGAGCGACAGTTCGACCGGATTCGTGACGTCGCATTGAAGTCTACGGCTGCGATTTCGGTTGCTGCTCTGCCGATTGTGTTGGTGCTTGTTCTGCTGCCTGAGACGTTTCTGGGGATCTTTAAGCCAGCCTACGTAGCCGCAGCTCCGTTGCTGGTGATTCTTGTTCTGTCCCAATTCTTCAACGTGATCACCGGGTCCGTAAACCAGTTGCTCAGTATGTGCGAGATGGAACACGACCTACGAAACATTGTGGTCGTCAGCGGGGTTGCCTCGATCGTGCTGACCGTTGTGCTTACCAGCACGTTGGGCGTCATGGGAGCCGCGATTGCATCGGCATTGGCACTGTTCATTCAGAACGTTGCGGCGGTCTACATCGTGAAGAAGAAGCTCGGCTTCTCAATGTTCCGAGCTTTGGACGTGAGTTACTGGTTCAGCCTGGCACGTACGCCTTCTAGCTAAACCAGTCACTACGCAGACGCCGAGTTATCCGCTCTTGCTGCTACAGGAACAGAGCTTCTGCGGTCCCGTCTTCGTGTAGAGCAAAAGGGGCCCAGCCAAGTGCGACGGTCCGGATGTCGATGTCCGTTTTCCGCGGTTTCAGCGGCAGGGTGTCTAGTGTCTCCATTTGCGGATCAAACTTGTCCGAAATCAGGTCGGATTCTTGTTGGATCTCGTCCTCGATCTCTTGAAGCTGTTCCTCGTATTTGAAAAGCCGTTCTTCGGCGCGTGACACATCGCTGGCCTGTTTGCGTTGTCGTCCAACGCCTCTCGCCGCCGTCGCGGCTCGACCGATGTTGCCGACGCTAAAAGTCTTACGTCCCATGACGGCCGACAGAATCGTGGCGCCAAATGAAATCGCGGTCGACATCTTCGCACTTGAGGCTTCC
>CAYQMZ010000507.1:5810-6135 GCA_964418725.1 uncultured Pirellulaceae bacterium | reverse complement strand
AACTGAACCTGGACGGTGGAACTGATGCCTACCTTCAAGCCGGCGACGCAGACTTCCTGCTTGGGCCGGGAGGCACTGGAGTTGAAGGTCATACGTATGAGGTGCGATTCTCGGGGCTTACCAATGTGGACTCGATGGCAACGTTCTATACCCAGCGTAACCCTGGAGCCTCACAGTCCTACCTGGCCATCCACGCAGATGGCACGCTTGACTGGGCCGGCTTGACGTCAACTGGCCAGTACACTCAGTTACTAGACGGCGGTTTGCATTCACTGGCTGTAAGCTGGGATGCGTCGTCCGGTCAAATCGCATTCTACGTGGACGG
>CAYQMZ010000507.1:0-5800 GCA_964418725.1 uncultured Pirellulaceae bacterium | reverse complement strand
CGAGTTTGTCGAATCTACGTCCGTTGCATCGCAACCAAGCAGCACCGGCGGGACGACGTTTGTACTCGGACAGCACGTCGACTTCGCAACTGGTACGTTCGATGCCACGGAAGCCTTCCAGGGTGTATTCCATGATTTCCGAGTCTGGGATCACGCTCGCAGTGAACCAGAAATCGGACTAAGCCACCAGCAAAAGCTGTCACTGACTCCCGCCGAAGCCACCAGCGCCGGTTTGCTGGCGAATTGGCAATTCGATGGCTTCAACGGTTCAAACGAAGTTATTGACATCGTCACCGCCGGAACCGGTTCCGAAAACAACCTCAGCATTGGCAACGTCACCACGCAACTCACAACTTGGTCTAACCAAATCGGAGGAGCGACTGGTAGCGGTTCGACAATTACCTTGGACAGCGCTGGTGCACCATCTGGCTACTCTTCACAAGTGAATTCGGCCCTCTTCTCTTCGTTGGGTTTCACGGATGACTATGCCGTTTCCTTCACCCTTGACGATGTCCAGCCTTACAACTTCATGATTGGCCTGGGACTTGTTGACGGTGGTCCAGGCAACACAGATATCGACCACAGTTTCTACTTCCATCCAGGAGGCAGCCTCTTCGTCGAAGGTGGCGGCGTCGCGACTGGGATCACCCCTGTTGCTGGTGATGAATTCTCGATCTACGTCAACGGCACGACGCTGGAGTACCAACATAACGGCGCCACGATTCACTCCGTTGCGATCACGGCGAATTCAGATTGGTACCTCGACACCTCCTTTACGAACGAGGCCGATGTTTCACTAAGCAATGTTCATCTTGTCGATGGCAGCACATCCGGCTTCACAGCCAGCACTCCGGTCGAAGACCTGCACGTCAGCGAAAACACCAACAACCACGCCAGCGTCGGCTTCGTCGTACCAACAGATCCGGATGCTCCGCAGGACATCGTGAGCGGTGGCGGTTTTCATGACGTGGCGCCCGCCACGATCGTGACTTCGGGTAACTCAATTGGTGACTGGAACGTAACGCAAGGCAGCGTCGATGTTGGCTGGGCTGGATTTGAATCCGGTCCCTTGGGTGGTCAGATCGTTGACCTCCACGGAAGCGGCACCACGATTGGTGCTATCGAACAAACATTGACTACGGAAGCAGGCGGGCAGTACCAAGTCGTCTTTGCGATGTCTGGCAACTGGGCTGGCGGTGATGCAACGAAAGACGTGCGAGTCAGCGCAGGCGGTGTTAGCCACGACTTTTCCATGGCACAGCCGGACGGATGGGCGACCAGCAACATGCTTTGGTCGAACCGATCATTCACGTTTACTGCAGATTCGACATCGACTGATTTGTCGTTCCTGTCGATGGATACTGCGAGTGCCTACGGCCCGGCGATAACTGACGTTCGCGTTATTGAGATTCCACATGCGGTCAGCACGATCCTGAATAACGATCCGTCGCTGTCTTACGACGCAGCAACGGGCAAGTTTTATCGCGTCGTCAACTCACAAGGCAACTTCTCAACGGCGCTAGCCGCCGCCACGACATCGCAACTAAATGGTGTTAGCGGTCAACTGTTGACGATCGAATCCGCTTACGAAAACGAACTCGTGCGGAATTTCGACTCTGCGGTTGGCGTCATCTGGCTGGGTGCAACGGACTCCGACACGGAGGGCGAATTCCAATGGCTGGAGGGCACAGAATTCGGCAAGACTTTTTGGAGTGGAGGCCTAGGAGGCTCTGCCACCAGTGGTTCCTTCGCGAACTTCGAGCCAGGTGAACCTGAGGATGGCGGTGGAGCGCAAGACCATGTAGCAATTACCACGTCAACTGGCGGATGGTCCGACTTTTCCGAGAACAATACAGCACCGATTTACGTCGTTGAATGGGACGCCAGTGAAGTCCTTTCGAGCTTCACATTCAACCTGACCAACGACGCAGGCGGCCGCTTTGCCCTAGATAGCGCCACCGGTGAACTCACAGTCGCGGATGGCCACCGCATCGACTACGAACAACAGACTTCTTACGACGTTGGTGTTCAAGTCACCGATGCAACGGGCAACACCTATTCAGAAACGATGTCAATCGCCGTCGATCCGGGCATGGAACTGGACTCGGCTCCAACAGATCTTTCCAGTGGCATCGAGCTCAATGCGGATAGTGGCAATGACGCGTTCCTGACGGTCGCCAGCAGCGGGAACGTCGGAGACATTGGTGACGTAATCGGAGGTCTGTCAGCCTTCACGTTCGAATTCAACTTCAGTGGAGCCGACGCGAACAGACAGACGCTGATTTCCTATGCGGCCACCGACGTCGACGGCAATGACATCCTCATTAGAATCGACCAACTAGCGGGCAATGGATTCCTGACGCTAGTCATTAACGGCTCAGCCAATCAGATCAATCCATTTGGAATCGACTATGACGACATCCTCCTTGATGGCAACCAACACGCGTTGGCACTCAGTTGGGACAACACGAACGGAGACTGGGCCGTCTATGTAGATGGTGAATACGTCGAGTCGGGGACGGGACTTGCGGTTGGCGAAACTGTCGCCGGAGACGCAGCGACTGGACAGCTAGTCATTGGAAACGAACAAGACTCCTACGGAGGCGGTTTCCAAGAAAACGACACGTTCCGCGGAACACTTTACGACGTGCGCATATGGGATCACGCACGTAGCGAAGCCGAAATCTCCCTCAACTACCAACAGAAGTTCGACAGTGCCAGTTTGCCAAGCGGACTGGTCGCAAACTGGCAGATGGATGGCTTCAATGGCAGCAACGAAGTTGTCGATGTTGTCGGCGGAAACAATCTGAGTATCGCCGACGCTGGCGACGGGGGAGCTTGGGTCACCAGCAGTGTTGTCGAAGACCTGCACATCAGCGAAAACGCCACGACTGGAGGCAGCGTGGGCTACGCCGTTCCGACTGATCCGGATGCCCCGCTGGATATTGTCTTGGACGGTAGCTTCACCGAAGGCGGTGACGGCGGAGGAGCATCCTGGACTCGTTACACCAGCGGTCAGACATTTGGCAACTGGACCGTCGATTCCGGCGATGTTGATCTAGGCAGAACCATCAATGAAGCTTCGCCACTCGGCGGTTACTCCGTAGACCTATCGGGCACTGGCCCGGGAGCAATCAGCCAGACGCTTACGACCGAGGCTGGAAAGCAATACCAAGTTACCTTCGCATTGTCTGGCGCGTGGGCAAGCGGACCGGACCATAAGGAATTGCAAGTCAATGCTGGCAGCGAGTCGGTCGACTTCTCAATCAGCGAACCAAACGGCTGGTCGAATGCCGACATGCACTGGGAGCACCGATCGTTCAATTTTACGGCGAACTCCGCATCAACGTTGATTCAGTTTGCTTCGCAGACATCGACCGCCTACGGTGCAATCATCGCGGACGTGCAGGTCATCGAACTTCCACAGGCCATCAGCACGATCCTGAACAACGATTCGACTCTGACGTATGACGCAGCAACAGGCAAGTTCTATCGGCACGTGGCAAATGCCGTCGACTGGAACACGGCGCTCGCGACTGCTGCAGCTACGGAAACCATGGGCGTCACTGGCTCGCTAGTTACGATCGAGAGCGCGTATGAAAACCAAGTCATTCGCAACATTGTGTCAGAAAGCGGATGGGGAACCGCTTGGCTCGGCGGATCTGACCAGAACAGTGAAGGTGCATGGCATTGGTATGAGGGAACGACTGAGGGCGAGCAGTTCTGGCAAGGCGCCGGAGCGGGATCAGCTCAAAACGGCAACTACGTCAACTTCTCTGCTTTGCAGCCCGACGGCACGGGTGATGAATTACATATCTCCGCAACCACCGGCGAATGGGACGATGGTGGTTCAAACACAAGTTACATCATCGAATGGGATGCCAGTGAAGTCCTTTCAAGCTTCACGTACAGCCTGACCAATGACGCGGGCGGACGCTTTGCCATCGACGACGACACCGGCGAAATCACCGTCGCGGATGGATTCAAGTTGGACTACGAATCGGCCATGTCACACGATGTGACAGTCGAAGTCACCGACGCCGCTGGCAATACCTACAGCGAAGCGATGACGATCCAGGTCGACAACGATCTTGAGGTGATGCAGACCGTTCCGACCTCGCAAACGATCGACGAAGACACCACACTGACGTTCACTAGTGGTACTGCGACGGAAGTCAGTGTAACCGACACCGTGGGTACGACCGATTCGCGAATGCGAGTTACTCTCTCCGTCAACGATGGCGTTTTGACACTGTCGCAGACAACGAACTTGACCTTTGTCGATGGCGGCAACGGCACCGGTAGCCTTGTGATCGACGGCACCGAGTCCGACATCAACGCGGCGTTGGACGGGATGACTTTTACGCCAACCACACAATTCAACGGCACAGTTTCGCTCAACATGAGCACGACGCTGGCTGCGGACCTCGCCGCACACTACAGCTTTGAAGCTGGCAATGCCGACGATGTAGCCCCTGGAACCGCACATGACGGAACCCTGTTTGAAGACGCGACGATCATCAACGATCCCCAACGCGGAAACGTACTGAGTCTCGACGGTTTCGCGGACTACGTGGAAATCACTGGACTAATTGGCCAGCCAGCGAACGTCACGCTGTCAGCGTGGATCAATGCCAGTGCCGTCGACACAAACGGTGCCGTCGCTATTTCGATGGGAACGTCCCCTGCCATTTACCTAAACGCAGCCGGGTACCTCGAGGCCTATTACGAATCCGGCGGAACCAGTAACGTGTTCACCGATACGGAGAACCTCGTTGGTTCGGGTTGGCGTCACGTCGCAATGACGATCGACGACGCCACACATGAAATGTCTGTCTATCTTGATGGCCGACAGATCGCGACGATGACCGCTAATGGCCCCATTGAGTACGACAACAGTCCAAACACGTTCATTGGCCGCGCCGGTGATGGTGGCGGCGGCTTCGACTTCACCGGGCAGATCGACGATGCACGAGTCTACTCGCGAGCCTTGACGGCAGACGAAATTCAAGGATTGGTAACGGAAACATCCGCCGCATCAATCGGCCCAGACCTAACTCAGACATTTGGCGACACCGACGGAGACAACGCAGCCTCCAACCTGCTCTTTATTCACGACGGATTTGGTTCGACACTTACGGACGGAACTATTTCGGCACTTCGACTTGCCCCCGACAGCGATAGTACGCCGATTGATTTCGACTTGCTGGTCTTACGTCCGAATGGAGGCGACTTTGACGTCGTACATCGCGTCTCACTAACGAATAGCAATCTCGTCTCGACCGACGGCAACGGCGTGAGGACGCTCAACGTCGGATTGCTTGACGTCCAAGCAGGCGACGTGATTGCTCACTGGTCCGCCAACGGACCTGGCTCGATTCCTTATTCAGCAGCGTCAGGCGGTTCCGAGGGATGGTCAACCTACAGCAACTCAGCCGATCTTGATGTTGGCAACACGGTTCAGGAAAGCCTTGATAGTACTACAGGCCGCGTCTATGGCTTGAATGTTGTCTACCAGCTAACCGACACTTCGTCGGACACAACCGTGATTACTGTCGACGCAGTCAATGATGCCCCCGAATTCACCTCGTCGATCCACATCGACAATGCCGGATTCGAAGAGAATCCATTGAGCGACGGGACTTCGACCGCAACGATTGATGACTGGGACATCACTGGCGCCAATACGGGAACCTTCGATCCAAGCTCGTCCACCTACCCAGCAGAAACGCCTGAAGGAACTAACGCCGCGTACATTGACGAAGGAGGCACGATCTCCCAGACCACGCAGGCTGTATTC
>CAYQMZ010000506.1:0-6156 GCA_964418725.1 uncultured Pirellulaceae bacterium | reverse complement strand
CAGCTTGGCATCGGATTTGGCGGAGTCCCAGTCAGCTGCTGCAGCTTTTGAGGACAGTTGGGCGAGCTTTCCGATGACAGCCTTCATCTGCAGGCCGGCAAGGCTGGGATCGATCGATTCGACGGGAAGAACTCGTCCGTCGTTGAAGATGCCGACTTGCGGAGATCCATTGTCTGACTGAAATGTTACGAGTTTCACGGCTGTTCCTGATCGCTATTCAAAAGTCTGGACCAACGTCGAGAAGTCTCTCAACGTCCAATTTGTAGCCGAACTAAGCGGACTGTTACCCTATGGGATGTCTAGCAATTTGCGGGCTGCCCCAAGCTGACGGGCAACCTGACTGGCTGCGTCCGGAACTCGAAAGCATAACCGATACGAGCTGCAAATTCCCTAGGGAAGAAGGTCGTTTTGTGTTTGACGGACTTGCGCCGGAAAGTACCCTTCGTTGTGCAAGAATGCCCGGGCTAACCCACCATTGAAGCGAATTCATGAATCCGGAAACTGCCAACCAGCTGCCTTCCAACCTGACGATCGGGTCAGCCTTCGACGCGCCCATAGCGGACGACGCTAGTCCTGCGTTCCGGATGCTCGTGGGTGGAGCAACTAATTCTGCGTGTGAAGATCTGTCGTTGGGCGACCAGCGACTAGGCGTTGCCAGCGCTCTGTTTCGAGCTCTGAAACTTAAGCATCCGCCAACTGCGCGGCATTCATTGCGTGTTGCTTTGGGTTGCTCTGCGTTTGCCTCGCATCTGGGATTAGACGCGAAGCAGCGTGAGAAGTTAGAGGTAGCCGCGTTGCTTCATGACATCGGCAAGTTGGGAGTGCCTGATCAGATCCTGAACAAGCCGGTACAGCTTGACGCAAAGGAAGGCGAGCTGATGGAACAGCACGTGTTCTTGGGGATGCATATTCTCGAGTCCGCTTGCGACGACACCGACGTCTTGAACATCATTCGGCACGCGGGAACGTGGTACGACGGTAGCCATCCCAGGAATTCAGAGATATCGGGAAATCGAATTCCTGTTGGCGCCAGAATTCTGGCCATCCAAGACGCGTTTGACGCGATGACAACAGAAGTCGTCTACCGACAGGCAATGCCTAGCGAGCGTGCCATCGCCGAGTTATTTGAACACACGCCGACTCAATTCGACCCCAAACTGGTTGCCGAATTCTGCGAATTGCACAATCAGAGTAATGCAGCGGACTTATCCCAATACGCGCGACGGTGGGTCAGTCTCGCGACCGAGGATGTCGACAACATCTGGGCGTTTGGCGGTGCTGTCACGAAAGAGAACACAAGCACGCAATCAATCTTTCAAAAGCGATTACTGGAGTCGATGCACGACGGCGTCGTCTTTGTCGATACGTCGGGGCGGATCATGGTCTGGAACCGCGGCGTACAAGAGTTGACTGGGCTATCAAAAGAAGGCGTTCATCACAAACAGTGGCAGCCTGAGATCGTTGAGCTTCGCGACATGGAAGGAAACTTGGTTCGCGAAAAGCGATGCCCATTACTTGGTTGTTTTGCCACGATGGAGGAGTCCGTCGATCGCTATACCGTGACTAATCGCACGACGAAACAGCGTTTGGCCGTCAACGTACATACGATGCCCGTGTTGGACGCAGGCAAGACCTGCAGCGGCGCTATCCTGATCATGCACGACATTTCGCCCGAGCAGTCGTTGGAAGAACGGGTTGAAAACCTCCACACAAAAGCAACAAGAGACGCGCTGACTGGTGTCGGTAACCGGGCTGAATTCGACCGTCGGCACCAGGAGCTTTTAGAATCTCACGCGGAGTCCGGGAATCCACTTGGCTTGATCATCTGTGACATCGACAAGTTCAAGTCAATCAATGACACATACGGGCATCAGGCTGGAGACGCCGCGTTGATCGAATTCGCAACTCTGATAGACAAGCTCTCTCGTGATACAGACATCGTGGCTCGATATGGCGGCGAAGAATTTGTTTTGCTCTGTCCCGGGTGCGATGCGCAGGTCGCGCGAGATAAGGCGGAAGAGATTCGCAGAACGTTGGCCTCCGTGCCACAGTCAGCGTTAAAGCACACCAAGATGACCGCCAGTTTTGGGGTGACGACATTGCAGGCTGGGGATACCGCCGAGGCGATGCTGAAGCGTGCCGACCAAGGGTTGAACCAAGCGAAAGAAGGCGGCCGAAATCTGGTCGTGTTCTTAGGCGAGGAGATTCAAGAGACCAAAGAAGAGAAGAAACCATCGTGGTTCCAATGGGGACTGGCGAAGAGGAACGAAGAGTTCGAGTTCTTGCGCCGTCAGTTGAAGACGACTGTGCCGATTGAAATTGTCATGCAAAAAGCCATCGGCTTTGCTGGCGACAACAAAGCCCGGATCGTAAAGCATGACCCGACTTCCATCACGATGACGTTCTCGGAACCTTCTCCGCAGTCGGTGCAAGGGCGAAGTGATCGGCCCTTTACGTTCAACACGCGTTTGTCATGCGAACAGCACACTGGATCGAAGCACAACGACACGCTGATCGATGTATCCATCACCGGAGTTCGTGGTCGCGATCGCCGGCACGGAGAGATCGTCCAGCGAGCTGAGCAGATTATGCATCGCCTGCGTAGTTACCTGCTTGCCGAGTATCAGTAGACGGCGTTGGACAGGCACTTCATGCCTGTGATGCAAAGTCCATTGGGCGTTGTCGATTGTTTCGGCTGCAGAGAAGGGCCACGGTTAGCCCAGCCATCAACAAGCCCAAGGCCTGTGGTTCAGGGACTGCTGTGGCGGTAAGTGGTCTGGTCGGTGTGAACGTGTCGCCGTAGTTCCTGGAGAGCAATATGAAATCTCCGAAGGTGACAGAGCGGTCGCCGTCAAAGTCTCCGTTGCCCCAGCCAGCGTCGGTGTCGCCATACGACCGAGCAAATGTGAGGAAGTCGTCAAACCCGACGTTGCCGTCCAGGTCCACGTCACCCAGCAACGTTTCCGCTTGGACGAGCATCGCGTCGATGTCTAAGCGATTGACGATTCCGTCCTCGGCCAAATCGAAGTGGCAGGAATAGAGGCCGTCGTTGTCGACATCAAAAATTTGATCGATGTCGCTGGCTGTGATTTCGCCATCGCTGTCAAAGTCTCCTGGCTTCGGCTCGAAATCGGCCAGACTCCGAATTTGATCGATGTAGTCATTCAGTTCGGCAATCAAGGTGCTTCCACCGAATACGGCGGAATGTGTCGCTTGTGGTTGGTTCTCTTTGAGGCCAATCGCGTAGATCATGCCAACCAACTCCCAGATGCCACCATTCTTTTGAAACACGCCGCCGCCGGAATCGCCGCGAACTGCCTGCGCTGACGAATGCTGCGATGTTGACCTAGAAAATCGCGTGAGGAATGACGAGACGTCACCGCTGCCGGAGTTGTCAAAGAAGTTGGTGCTTTGGACCAGATTCCTACCCCAACGAACCTCGCGTGTTGCGTTTGTCAGATAGCCCGACTCATTCGATTCGCTCGAGCTTTCGACTACCGTCCAAACATCATCATTGTCGCCGCTTCCCTGGGATCGCTGCCAAAGCGTCAGGTCAGGTTCCCGTTGTCTTCCGGCACCGATGAGCGTGACCTCGGACGCAAAAGCCACGCTGCGGCATCCGGCGTGTAACGCTGGCAGGTCTGGTTCGACTTCCAGTCGAAATAGCAAGATGTCCGTGGCGGCTGTCACTCCGGTCCCAGTGTTTTGAAGCCTGATGACTTCGCTAGGAACGTGTTGGTATGGCTGGCCGTTCAATGTGATGGTGCCTGCTCCAACGTGAGCCGCCGTGAGAACCCAGCGGTTGCCCAGATAGACTCCCGAACCAACGTTGAGCAAACCGACATTGGCAAAGCCTGGATCGTCGACGGGCGGTGTGGTGTTGCCTGTGCCATCGCCATCTGGGATTACGACAGCAATGATTGGAGTGGCACTGGCGAGCATGAGAACCAAAATTGAAAATGCCAATTTCGAATACAGGCGAAGTTGTTGCCAAACGATTCTGCTCATGTGAAATCCAACTTGCCTATGCAAACCGTGACGTCCGATTATAGATCGATTTGAGGCGTCGGAGAATTAAGATACGCAGCTTGTGCTTTGCGAACAATCGCGTTCCCGGTCTGTGGGATAGTCACCTCGAACGTCTCGGTCACCCATTCTCGAAAATCGTGATTGACCCATGTATCAGTTTCTGGCTCTCCAAAATTGCCGCCTCGATACTGCTCAAGCCAAATATCTTCATAGCCTACGGCCACAAGTCGAAAAAAGTCGATTGCATTCTCCGCTAGAACGCAAGCTTCACCTCCAGCCGCCGGAAGGAAGACGATAGGTTGCCTTCCATCATCACTCTGCCAAACGCAATACCGCGAACCGTCGTCTTCGCAGAGAATCACTCCTAGGCGGCCAAGAGTTCGCTTTCCTCCTGAATGCCACGTGATGTCGGCGTCGTCATGCGGAAGAGGAAATAGACCATTGCCAATTACGGCCCCATTTTGCTCAAACCACTCGTGAAACTTGCGAATGTCAGCGGAAAGTTCGATTGCCTTCGGAAAGGCTGTTGCTAGTTCAGCAGCGTTCGTGTGGACGTTCATAGGAAGCGTCTTCCGGCTTGCATCTGCGAGATCTTAAGCCCCGATTATAGATCGCCGCGAGGATGCTTCCAGAAGTTTGAGGTGGCTGCACTAACTTCGTCGCGCCCGTTGTCGCAGTGTCGCAATTGGCGGTACTATGCGTCTCCGTGGGGTGGTTCCAACGTTACGGCTTTGTGAAGCTTATTTGGGCTGTCACGCCGTGAGCCTCCAGGCAATGTTGAAGCACCCAAATCCTGTTTTCCTCGTAACGATCAATCGTCTTGGAATTCAGTTGTAGCTCCGTCTTGGCAATTCCGCTCTGCTGTAGCCTCTCCAGCGTCTCGATCAGGAACGTCACGGCTTGTTGGTCGTCGTACTCTTGCCCATTGATTCTGTACACGCCACTCTTCGTTGATTGCACATTTACGGTGACGTTGTTGGGGCGAAGTTCGTACCAGTGTTGATAAAGTGAAATCCCTTCACGGCGGAGGCGATTGCGGACGCTAGTTGCGTGGTGGCGCCAAGCGAGCAGCAAAGCGACGATTGCCATGGCTACAAAAAGGGTTCGAAGTCGAAATACTGGCAAGGAAATGGAGGGCTGCTTCTTCCGCAACAGCAAAGGCGCGAAACGCTCATGCACCCAGGAGATCCCCAAACCGTTCGCTGCCGCGATTGCAAATAGCGGCCACCAACCGAATGAGATAGCCATCGGGAGACCAAGTAGAACACCAATTACGGCTCCCTGCGTAAGACGGTTCATCCCTAGGTCGACGTTGGGGATGATGATTCCCATCACGAGGATCGTTACTGCGAATGGCAACGCATGCGTGCCTGGCAATTGCAGGCTAATCGCACAAGGGATGGCAAAGGAGACTCCCCAAATCAATCCTGTCCATTTTTTCCACATGCTGGATCAAATTGCCACTGTTGAGTTGGTCGCGTCCGGTTTGGTGTCGAACTGTATCATACATGCATGAGTTTCCTGCGTGTCGATCGGGAAGTTGTCATAGTCATGCGTGGAAGTCAAATAACCGAATATGTTGCCGCAAATCCGAGAGCTGAAGTAGGAGACAAATGATGAAGATGGCGATCGAAATCGGTGGTACGAAGCTACAGCTTGGCGTTGGTGACGGACAGTCTGCGGAGCTAGTGGACTTGGTTCGTGCGGATGTTGATGTGGCGGCCGGCGCGAAAGGAATCGTGCAAACGATCATTGAGCAGGGCAGGGCGGTTCTGAATCGGCACCAAGTGGATGCGATCGGTATTGGGTTCGGCGGTCCGGTCAATGTGGCTACGGGCGTGGTCACCAAGAGTCATCAGATTCGCGGTTGGGAACAGTATCCGCTGGCTCAACAGCTTGCCAAAGTGTTTGGAGTGCCCGTCGTCGTTGACAACGATTGCAATGTAGCGGCATTGGGCGAAGCGAAATTTGGAGCAGGGCAGGGGAGTGGTCGAGTTTTCTACGTCACCGTTGGCACGGGGATCGGCGGCGGATTCGTGGTCGATGGTGAACTGGATGGCAACACTCAACCAGCTATTTCCGAAATCGGACATTTGCGTCCGGGGGTGGATTCTCAATCGCCGGAAG
>CAYQMZ010000505.1:1403-6159 GCA_964418725.1 uncultured Pirellulaceae bacterium | reverse complement strand
ACCCAATTCCAATGCAACGGATAGCGACAGAGCAACTGGTGGCTTACGAACCGAGCGAAGCGTAGATGTGCGAGCGGTTGACTGTTTGCTGGCCGTTTCTGGCGGCCGGCACTTTGTCGCACCACTACTCGTCTGCGAGCGACTTTTGCCAATCCTGGATTACGGTCAACGCTTCGATTGGGGTCAAGTTGTTTAGATCGCAGCCTCGGATTTCATCCAGCAGTGGATGTTCTGCGGCTCCGAAGAGCGTCAGTTGGAGTTCGCCCACCCCTTTATTCTTAGCTCGAGCAGCGATTTTCGGTTTGCCTTCACCGTCTAGGTGCTCGTCTTCTAGTTGAGCCAGTACTTCTTTGGCGCGTTCGTTGACTTCCTTGGGGACGCCTGCGAGTCGAGCAACGTGAATACCGTAGCTCTTGTCTGCCGCACCTTCGATCAGCTTGTGAAGGAAGACGACTTTCTCATCCCACTCCTTCACCGAGACGCTCATGTTGCGAACGCCATCCAGCGACGTCGCGAGGTCCGTCAGTTCGTGATAGTGGGTGGCAAAGAACGCACGTCCATCAACTGTGTCGTGTAAATGTTCGACGATCGCCCAGGCTAAGCTCAAGCCGTCGTAGGTGCTAGTTCCGCGGCCGATCTCGTCCAAAATGATCAGGCTGCGATCAGTGGCGTTGTTCAGAATGCGCGCGGTCTCGGTCATTTCAACCATGAACGTACTGTGGCCACGAGACAGTTCGTCGCTGGCACCAACGCGGGCGAAGATGCGGTCGGTTCGCCCCACGACGCATTTCTTTGCCGGTACAAAGCTGCCCATCTGAGCCATCAACGTCAGCAGTGCAACCTGCCGGATGTAGGTACTCTTACCTGCCATGTTGGGCCCGGTAATCAAAACGACAGAACCGAATTCGTCGCCAATTCTTGAGTCGTTGGGGACGAACGTTCCTTCGGGTTCAATGACTTCGAGGACCGGATGTCGTCCGTCGATGATTTCGAGAGTGCGAGATTCGACAATCTGAGGGCGACAGTAGCCTCGCCACCGCGCCAGTTGTGCCAAGGAAACGAACGTGTCGATCTGCGCTAGGACCTTGGCGCTGGTTTGCAGACGCCGAGCGTGCTGTTGCACGGTCTCGCGCAACTTAACGAAGATGTCGTATTCCAGTTCCTTGGCTTTGTCGTCTGCCGAAACAACTTTCTCTTCGTATTCCTTCAGTTCAGGGGTGATGTAGCGTTCGGCATTCTTGAGCGTCTGTTTGCGAATGTAATTCTCAGGCACCTTGTCCTTGTGGGCGTTAGTAACCTCTAGGTAGTAGCCGAAGACTTTGTTGTATCCGACTTTCATGCTGGGAATGCCAGACTTCTCCGTTTGTTCCGTTTGGTAGCGAGCGATCCATTCCTTGCCGCCGCGAGCCAACTCGCGAAGCGAATCGAGTTCCTTGCTGTAACCTTCTTGAACAAATCCGCCCTCGCGAGGACTGAGCGGGCAATCATCTTGGAGCGCTGCTTCAAGTTCTTCGCGGCAGTCGGGGGATAGATCGAGGTCGGCTTCCAATTGTTGCAGTTGCTTGCTCGTTCGACCCGTTAGTTGCGCCTTAACCTTGGGCAACCCGGCGAGCGTCTGACCGATGCAGTTGAGATCCCGTGGGCTGGCTCGTCCCGTTGTTACCCGAGCCAACAGGCGTTCCATGTCGTAAATGTGTTTCAGTTCATCCTGAAGATCGCGGCAAAGCGACGGATCGCCCAGCAATTCATCAACCACCTCAAGCCGAGACTCGATGGCCTCGGGATCGGTAAGCGGATTGGCCAACCACTCGGCAAGCAGGCGAGAACCCATCGCTGTGATCGTATGGTCCATGATGCCCAGCAACGAATGCTCGCGGCGACCATCGCGAATCGTGCGGGTTAGCTCCAGCGAGCGGCGAGTGGCCTCATCGATTTCCAAGCAATAGCCGGTGCGGTACGGCGTGATGCTCTCGATATGGTCCAGCGAAGTCTTTTGAGTTTCTTGCAGGTACTCAAGTACTGCTCCGGCAGCTTGAATCGCTGACTGGTCTTCGTCCCCGTCGAAGCCGAAGCCTGAGAGGCCTTTGGTGCCGAAGTGAGACGCCAGTTTCTCCTCAGATGTCTCGAGCGTGAACGCCCATGGTGGCCGCTCCGTCACGAGAGTCTCTTGAGCGGCGTAATTGGGCAGCAGCGTCGTCTGCTCGGGAACGAGGCATTCTGCAGGCCCGACTCGAAGCAATTCATCGACCAACTTGGATTCGGGAAAACTGGTCGCGTGGAATCGGCCGGTCGAAAGTTCGACCCAAGCCATACCAACGATCGGTTCCCCCTTCTTCTTGCGGCCGTTGCAGATCGCTGCCAGATAGTTGCTCTGTTTGGGGTCTAACAAGCCGTCATCGGTCAGCGTACCTGGCGTCACTACGCGTGTTACTTCGCGTTTAACCAGACCTTTGGCCTTCTTTGGGTCTTCTACCTGTTCGCAGATCGCGACGCGGTAGCCCATCTTGATCAGCTTACCGAGGTAGCCTTCCAGCTGGTGATGTGGAAAGCCGGCCATCGGGATCGGATTGCTGCTTTTGTCTCGACTGGTGAGCGTCAGGCCAATGGCCTCGGCAGCCACCTTGGCATCGTCATGGAACAACTCGTAAAAGTCGCCCATGCGAAAGAAGAGCAGGGCGTCCCCACAGGCCGCCTTTGCCTCGTCGTATTGCTGCATCATCGGTGATTTAGCCATGTGCCAGAATCTAGCAAAACGGCCGTGGCTTCAATAGATGCAAGACGGTGTGCGATGGCCCGATCGCCGAACTGGCTGAAGGGACTCTTCGGGCCGTCCGGAATTTGTGTGGGCGACTTCCCCCTTCGTCTGGGCGTCAGGCTTCCGGATGGGCGCGTAGGGTTGAAAGGAGCCGACGGGGCCGCTATTCGGCGGGGAAAAGTCCAACTAGCCCGTTTGTTCGAAAATGCCCCACTGCCCACGATTTTCGTCGACGGCGACCGAGAGTCGGGTGAAGGGGATCTTGGTCCCAAGGCCAAGCTTGTCGGTCAGCTGATTTGCAATGTGCTCAGCCAGCTTTTCTGCTGTTGTATTGTGAATGTCCAGCAACACGCAGTCGTCCTTTGGGAATACCCAGCGACGATCTTCGAAAGTCGCGGTCACTTCATCCGCGGTCGCCGAGACCTTGATCTGGTCGTGCTGCGTAGGTAGCAGTACATGGTGGTCTAGTTTGTCGACCACTTCTTTCGCGGCATCACGCAGTGCAATGAAATCGACTACGTAGGAGTTTTCATCCAGCGGGCCTTCCACCTCTATTTCAAGCCCATAGTTGTGCCCGTGCAGTCGCTCGCAGATGTTACCCGCGAAGGTGATAAAGTGAGCGGATGAGAAGACTAGGTAGTCTTTGTTGAGTCGTACGGTGTATTTGCGTGCTTCTGTCATTTCCACACGCTACCACAAAAAAAGCCAGCTTTGGAAGCTGGCGTTAAAACGAGTCGTTTTGTGTTGTTCGTCTGCTATTTCCGTCGTCGCAACAGGGCGATTCCGCAAACGGTAAGCACAGCCCAAACGCCAAAGGTCGCTGGTTCTGGCAACGCCTCTGCCTTTGGAGAGCCGCCTCCAGCGTTTTCTTCGTCACTATCTTCAGGTTTCGCACCTGGTTCGGCATCTGTGGTTGCTTCTACGTCACTCAGCAGGTCATCGGAGTCATTTGCTTCTCTGTTGCCGCGAGTGCCACCGCCGCCGCTCATCATTCCGAGCATTGCAACGCTGTTCGTCGTACCAATACGAAGGCCGCCGCTTGATTGAGCGGTAGTTACCGCAGCGTTCGACGCCATAACGGCGGGATCGACTGGGCGGGAAGTCGCCGGCAATCCTGCGGGCACCAACTGAGGCAGGCGTGACGCTTGCTCAGCAGGCTTCGGCTTCGCTGGCTTTTCAGTTTCATTCGTCTCCGCAGCAATAGCGGCATCGACGGGCACATCCTCACTGAACTCGATCGCCGCCGAACAAACGGAGGCGACACTGAAAAGGATGGCGAATGCAATGGGCTTCATGGTGTAATCTCAAGAGAAGGTATCCCGGCATTATTGTTTTGACGGATATGTGGGTCAACGCAGTTGTAGGGATTTTTCCACAAGGCCTAGGAACAGAGCGGCAGTTGTGATATCCGCGGATGTGCCTGGGTTTCGGCGATTTCCATCGGAACGTAGCCAGAAATCGAGGTCTGATAGCTGACTGTGGAAAGAGTCCTTGTCACTCTCTAGGGCGGCCAGGGTGTCACCCGCCCGCTGTGCAGTTTGGTTAGCAAGTGTGTCGCCACCTTTGCGCCGAACCAAGCTGTCGGGATGCGAGTGCATCAGCTTTAGGAACGCAGCGATTACGCCTTCGACCAGTCCGAGTTTGTTCACGTACCCAATAATCTCCGACCGCATCCACAACACTTCGGAGAATCGACGGACGTATTGGCGGGCTACCAAGTCGTGTGCTGAAGCAAACTCCATCGCTTCCAACAGGTCGGTAGGGGCGGCGTCGTTGACGTCCATTTCGTCGACTTCATTCAGTCCCCCTGGGTTCGCCAGGCGGATTGCTTCGTATACCTGCGTTGCGTCATCAGGTGTCATGCCCTGAAGTGCTGCGTGTATCAGTTTTCCCACCTCGCGGTCGTGCTGCTCGTGATTTGCGGTCGTGGTCAGTTGCTGAATTTCATGCGCCACTTTTGCAATTGGAGCCAACAGTAAAACGATCCCAAGATTCGTGTTG
>CAYQMZ010000505.1:0-1393 GCA_964418725.1 uncultured Pirellulaceae bacterium | reverse complement strand
TTGCCTTGATGGCTGAGAGTACCGTGTGACCTATCGAATGGTCGGCAGCTTGCTCCATGATGGGAGCAATGGCAACGCCACTCAGTACGAAGTCCAGGAAGGTCATATCCTCAAAGTCGGCACCGCGATGAACGTTGCCGGGCTTGGGGATCGTCACATCTAGCAGGCACGCTAGGCTCGCGCATTGCTGAACGGAATGCATCAGGATTCGACGGCCGCTGACGATGGAGAGTCTGTGCGTTTGAGGAAGTCCGACACTAACGTGTGGACCTCATCCTTGGCTTCTTCGGTGACCCAGTGCCCAGCGTCCTGCAGTCGGTGGACTTCAGCATTTGGCCAGTGTTCAGTCAGCATATCCAGGCAACTAGGTTGGAAGCACCAGTCTCGCATGCCCCATATCAACTGGATTGGTAAATCACTTAGATCCTTTAGAGATGACTCGAGCTGTTTAAGGTGTTTCCATGTTGGGTGACGGTCCGACTCCGGAATGTCCTTCACGAATTCGAAGATCGCCTTCCGGTTCGCCCATGAATCGTAGGGTGAAATCAACCCAGCCTTCGCAGCCCGAGAGATGCCGTGCGGTTGGTGAACTGCCATCGTTTGAGCGGCCCGTGCGAATAGGTTCAAGCCTTGCACGGCCAGTTTGCCAACCACCGGTGCTCGGCAGGCACGTATCCGCCAGGGAATGTAAGGCGGAGGAAATGCGCCGGTGTTGAACAGGATGATCCTCGAAAATCGTTCACGTCGCGCCAGCAAGGCTTGTAGGCCAATGGGCCCGCCCCAGTCATGGGCAAGCAACGTAGCGTTTTGAAGATCCAGGTGGTCAATCAGCTGAATGAGGTGCGCCACATGCACCGGTAACGTGTAACTCAGATTGTGAGGTTTATCGCTAAGCCCGCATCCGACGTGATCCATCGCGATGGGGCGATAGTCGAAACGCAATTCGCGGGCAAGATTTCGCCACAGGAAGGACCAGGTCGGATTCCCGTGCACCATCAAAAGCGGATCGCCAGTACCTTCTGCGAAATAGTGCAGCCGATACGCTCCTAGATCGAGATACTGGGATTGGAACGGAAACTGGCTCCGCCAAGACTCTACCGTTTCGCTGGTTGTTGACATAAAGTCCGAACGCTTTTCGTGAGTGACTGACCCGTTGGGTGGAGAAAGTTATACGGCGTGACCGGGTTTCCCTCAATTCGGGACGACGGTTCGCTGCCGGGATGTTGCGGGCCGAAACTGGCTGGAACACTACCACTGAAGCTCGATTTCCTGGAATGTGTGTGGGCCTGACGGCACAGTGGCAACTCCCTCATCCAGTTCCAACTCCTTGATCGTTTCGCCGTTAGCATCCACGACACGGGCGCTCCGAAGCGGACGGTAGAAGCGAATTCGC
>CAYQMZ010000504.1:0-6164 GCA_964418725.1 uncultured Pirellulaceae bacterium | reverse complement strand
GTACAGCAGCGTGTTGGCTGCTAAATCGCGCCCCTCGGATTCCTTGTCGTTCGATTGGAGTCTCGGAGATTCCATCAGCCTGACTTGAAAGCTACTGCCGCGATAGTGCATGTGTGGCGCGATCCCCATCAGGCGGGTACCTGGGGCAAAGTTAGTCGCCGACATTCGAACGGCGTAGTCTGAGGCCTGTGGAGGGATTTCAAAGTCGCGATCAAGAACCAAGCGAGTTTGTACCTCGGTATGAACTAGTGACTCGTCACGGAACACGAGTCCAACGCTTGTTTTGTCGATGACTTCCGAGCCAACTGGTGTGTAGTGCATTTGAAAAACCAGCTTCGAGCCCGCTGGAATTCGCCTCGCGAAGCCCTCTGGTAACGCTAGGTTTGACTGGCCGGGTACGTAGCCGGTTAGCCATCCGAGCCCCGATTGTCGCTCGCCTTCCGGTGGACGTACGAAGACGATCACGTGATGCACAACCGCCCGGTTACCGGGCCGAACTTGTGCCGCTGAGATCCAGCGGTCTTCGGCTAATTCGGGATCGACGACAAAGTACTGATACTCGACCGTTCCCTCTGCCGGCACGGTGAATCCATTGGAATTCATGGACAGTACGAGATCCGGTTCCGTGGGCAACTGCCAGCCACCTGGTCGCGGAGTCGCCACGGGCTCACGCTTCGAATCACTGCGTGGCATGCCTCCTTCGATCCAGTCTGCGATCAATGCCTTTTCGGCTTGGCTGAGTACTCTTTCATTGTGGAATTCACCAAACTCTGGACTGGCGTGCCAGGGTGGCATGCGATTCGATTCAACGACCTCGCGTATCGTTTCTCCCCAGCCCACAACTTCGTCGTAGGAGTCGAGCGAAAAGGGAGCAATCTCATCGTCCTGATGGCACTCGATGCAGTGTTTTTCCAGCAGTGGGACAATGTGCGATTCATAGGTGACTTTTGAGAGTCTGTTTGGGTTTGCCTGGGGCAGTCGTCCAATGATGCAGCCAACTGCCTGCGTCTTCGTTGGTTGAATCTCGGTTTTGTTCAGCAGACACTGAATCGCGTCTCGCAGTTCCGATTTGGTCGGCCGTGGACGCGAGTAGCCAACACCATATTGATCATCGATGCGGCCTTGATAGCGAACACGATTCAGTTGATCTAGCAGGAAGACTTCTGGTGTTCGCGTTGCCTCTAGTTGGTCGGCGACCTGGTTGCGAAGGTCCTTTAGCAGAGGAAATTGAAGTTCGAACTTTCTCGCAAAGTTGGCGATGTCGCTGTTGGAGTCTTGGCAGTTCGCAATCAAGCCGTAGACAGTGATCCGACCTTCAAATTCCTTTGACAACGCATTCAAACGTTGCGAGTAGAGCTTCGCGAGCGGACATTCGGTACCTAGAAACGCGATGACTTTGATTGGCGTTTCTGCATCTGACAATGAATGCGAACGTCCACGCGAGTCAAGCAGTTCAAAGTCTTTGCAAACGTGTGCCGCCAGAGCGGAAGTGAATCCCCCCAGCGAAATCAGGCCGACGACAACGGCCCGAAACAGCGACGGTCGAAGTCTGTTTATCACGTTGAATACCTTGTGCAGAAGTTGGACGGCCCCCACACAATCGTTACGAGTGCGGTCGAATCTCGATAGCCCATTTCAGAAATCCGTTGAACGCGTTTCCTCCAAGTTCATAGTGATTCTGTCGGCAGTGTCCGATCCCATCACCACACTACTTTCTGTTCCTTTCGAGGTACGACTCAATGCGTTCTCACTTCAAGCGTCTTGTTCTAGGCGTATTTTTGATGGGCATCTCGTCCATCGCGGCTAACGCAGCCACCACCGCATTCGGCCCTTCGGCCTACTTGCAGCATGGCGATACGCCTGCGGAGTTCATCTGTGAAAATTGCCCTCTTCACGTTGAAGACTTTGAAGACGGCATGCTGAGCGACTTTCTGACAATCGACAACGGCATGGTGTTCCCGCCGAACGGCACTACTGGGACTAACCAGCCTAGCACCGACTCGGTTGACGGTGACGACGGCAGCGTCGACGGCTTTGGTCTGAATGCCTACTCATGGTTTAGTGGCAGCGTTCAGTCGCTAACAATCGACTTTGCCGAGGGCGTGAAGTCCGCCGGACTTGTCTTTACCGATGGTGACAGCGCGTCGACGAATGTCATGCTGGAAGCCTTCGACATGTCGGGGACTTCGCTTGGCGTTATCAATGCCGGTGACTTGGCTGATGATTCGTTCTACGGCGAAACCGCAGAAGACCGCTTCCTTGGCTTCACAAACACCGACGGCGCGATCTACTCGATGACACTATCGATTGACGCGGGCACGGGAATCGAAGTTGACCACATCCAGTGGCAGTCGCACGCAGAGTGTGTTCCTGAACCAGCCACGGGAATTCTTGTCCTGTTCGGACTTCTGGGACTTTCGAGCTTCCGTCGGAATCGCTAGTCGCAAAACAAAACCCTTCGATCGATGCACTGATCGTTCGTTTGAGGTTGGAAACGAGTTTTCCACTTTACAGTCGACCTCACGTGATGAAGCCGCTTTCCTTCGGGATGGCGGCTTTTTCCGTTCTTGTCCCACGAGTTAGATTCGTGTTTCCTTAGCTGAAGATCGGCAGCACCACATCTTAGCGATGGTCCATTCGAAGCTTGCATACTCGCACTCTGTGGTTGGGTTTGGTTGTCCGAGGCGGTTATGATGTTGCGTCCTCCGATGTCACATTCCTACCTGCCGCATTCCTTCCAACCAGGCAAGACGATGAACAAGAAAACGATCTTACTGCTTTGCTCGCTCTTTGCATTTCTCGTGAACGTCCAATCGGGCTACGGCGCCGACAAGCCTCGCATTCTCTTTCTTACACAAAGTAAAGGGTTCACACACGGTTCCGTGCGTCGCCCGGAAGGCCAACGAGCTCCGTCCGAGTTGGCAATGCTGCAGTTGGCCAAAGATAGTGAAGAGTTCACTGTCGTTTGTACGCAGAACGCAGAGGCCGACATAGCCAAAGATAATCTCGATAAGTTCGACATTGTCGCCTTTTACACGACCGGCAAGCTGCCAATCAGTGAAGGCAATCTGAAGTACTTCTTGGGCGAATGGTTGCACAAGAAAGGTCACGGGTTCATGGGATTCCATTCGGCCACCGATACGTTCAAGGACTACGAGCCTTATTGGGACATGGTGGGAGGAACCTTTAGCGGCCACCCATGGGGATCAAACACAACGGTCGTTATGAAGATTCACGACCAGAACCATCCAGCGATGAAGCCATTTGGTGGCGACATCTTTCAGATCAAGGATGAGATTTACCAGTACAAGAATTGGCAGCCGGAAAAGGTCCATGTTTTGATGAGTCTGGACATGGAGCTGACCGAGACAAAACGCCCGTATCACGTTCCGGTCGCGTGGTGCAAAGAAGTGGGCGACGGCAAAATGTTCTACAACAACATGGGGCATCGCGAAGATACATGGCAAAACGAACGCTTCTTAGAGTCGATCGTGATGGCGGTGCGGTGGATTGTTGGCAAAGAAGTAGGGAATGCGAAGCCGAACCCGGAAGTCTCTGCAGCTCACCATACGCATTCGGCAAAGTACGCAAATATGGCTGGCGAGACTCAGGCAAAGCTTGATGCTGAGAAGGCGGCAAAGGCGGAACGTGTGGCGGCACGGCGTGCGAAGAAAGCCGCCAATAAGTGACCACCGAAGGGCTGTGGTACTCCTAGGCGATGTGCGTTCTTGCCCTAACTGCTCGAATGGAAATGTGATGTTGAGATTTGTCTTTACCGCCGTGCTCCTGCTTTGTAGTAGGGCTTGCACGTTAGCTGTTGAAAAAGTCCACGTGCTCGTCTGGGACGAACGACAACCTCGTCAGGCCAAGGCGTACGCCAACTACCTTGGAAACGAGATAGCCAAGCGACTGGGGGAATCAGAGGATCTTGAATTGCGATCCGTCTGGCTTGAAGATCCCAGTCAAGGTCTTGAAGCCGGTAACCTTGAATGGGCGGATGTCATCATTTGGTGGGGCCACGTTCGGCACAGTGATGTAACCCAGGATAATGCTCAGCGAGTTTTGGATTACGTTCGAAACGGAAAGTTAGATCTGATTGCGCTGCATTCGGCGCATTGGGCTAGGCCGTTCGTGATGGCGATGAACTGGCGAAGTGTCGAAGACGGCAAAAAGCTCACGTTTGAGACGGTTGCTCCGCCGCGTTAACGCACAGTTCCGATCCATGGTTCGACCCAGACGCCCGCCGTATTCGGGTACAAGAAAAACGCCTCCGAGTATCATGGTGTTATTCATTTGCCGTACTGCTGTTTCCCGGATTATCGCCCAGACGCGAAGCCCAGCACGGTGCGGATTCGCAAAGTCGGTCATCCGATTACGAAAGGCCTTCCCGCGAGCTTTCAAGTTCCGCAGACGGAAATGTACAACGAGCCGTTTCATGTTCCCGACCCCGACGAGGTCGTGTTCGAGGAAACATGGGAGCGAGGTGAACGCTTCCGTGCTGGTATGGTCTGGAATATCGGCGACGGCAAGGTTTTCTACTTCCGCCCAGGACATGAGACCTATCCTGTGTACAAGCAACCGCAGGTGATCCAAGTACTTGAGAATGCGAGTCGATGGCTGGGAGCGGAGTAGCAGGGAGTAGTTGTTGCCAATACGTTCGCGTCGATGCCATTGGTCACTCTGTCTTTGTGTGCTTCAGACTCAAATTGACTTGTGAATGTTCGCCCACATTGCTTGTCGTCCTGAATGGATTAGACTTCGCCCATGTTCTTTCCCATCAGTGACGACGATCGCGATCTGTATCGACCGGTGTACGTTACGTACGTTCTGCTGGCGGCGAATGTCCTGGCTTTCGGACTGCAGATGTCGCGGCCCGAGGTAACGTACGGCTACAGCGTCGTTCCACGCGAGGTTACGACTAGCGAGGATCTGATTGGCGTTTTTTCGATCGAAATGTCGGGTCGCAAGCCAATCGAGATACCGCATGCGGCTGGTCCGTCACCCATCTGGTTGACACTCTTTTCGTCGATGTTCTTGCATGCGGGCTTTGGCCACTTGGGATCCAACATGCTGTATTTGTGGATCTTTGGAGACAACGTAGAACATCGATTCGGTGCGTTTCGATTCTTGCTGTTCTATTTGCTTTCTGGCGTCGCGGCTAGCTTCGCTCAAATTGCTCTGAACCCGGACGGCATAATTCCCAACCTTGGTGCATCCGGTGCCGTGGCTGGTGTAATGGGAGCGTACATGGTGCTGTTTCCCTACAACCGAGTAAACGCCGTGTTCTTGATTTCCGTAATCAGTGTTCCCGCTGTTGTCGTTTTGGGCATGTGGATCGCGACGCAGTTTGTCAGCGGCTATGGCTCGATTTTCGAATCGACGCAGTCAGCCGGTGGCGTCGCCTATGCTGCACACATCGGCGGATTTGCTGCAGGAGTCGTTGCGGGATTGATCGCTCGCGTTTCGATTCAGGATGAACCTGATTCGATCTTGCGTCGAAACTATCAACGCGATCCACGGGCGCGCCGCATCTGGTGAGTCGATTCACGAGAGCGTTGTGGCTCCTTGAGCCAATGGCCGCAGCTCGATGTTTACTAATGGTTGTCGGTGCTGTTGCAACGCGTCGC
Organism: uncultured Pirellulaceae bacterium; assembly: GCA_964418725.1. Lineage (GTDB taxonomy): Bacteria > Planctomycetota > Planctomycetia > Pirellulales > Pirellulaceae > CAYNJG01. Next base: position 537 of record CAYQMZ010000504.1, on the reverse strand, counting down.
TCGAATGCAACGAGCAATCGGAAGCACAGGGACACGTGGTCCACTGTGCTACTTTGATCGCTCATGACGCTCTGAGCTTTCCTAGCCGCGACGTCGTCGACGTACGACACCCAACGCTAAGACTGCAAACGCTAGGAGGATGCCCGAGTTCGGCTCGGGAACCGCAATCGGGTCACCATCCCATGAGCCTGTGGCCAATCCAAAGTTGATAGAGAACTCGAGGAAATCTGCGAATTCCACGGTCCCGTTGCAGTCCACATCGCCTGCGGCATGGTTCTCGACTTCCATTCCGAAGTTCGTGGAGATCACAAGGAAGTCACCGAACTCCAACCTGCCATTCCCGTCAATGTCACCTCCGCTGGTGGGATCGCAAGTCACCACTTCCGGTTCAGCGATGACAGGAACTTCGGGTTCGACGGGATCCGGTGTGCTGTCGACACCAGAACCATCTTCGCCAGGAATTGGGTCTCCGTCCCACACTCCCGTTGCGATTCCAAAGTGAGTGGAGAACTGAAGGAAGTCTCCAAAGTCAACGAT
>CAYQMZ010000503.1:2959-6180 GCA_964418725.1 uncultured Pirellulaceae bacterium | reverse complement strand
GTCGGTCCATTCAAAGCCCTAAAGGACCAAACGATCACACAAGACATCAAACTTACAAAAGGCACACCGCACACGATTCTAGTTCGCGATGAAGAGGGCCAGCCAATTCCTGACGCTCAAGTGTCGATGATTCCGACTGCTGCGGGAGGTGGGCCCGTGAAGAACTGGCGGACGGACGACAGTGGTGAATATTGCGTCTTGCACACCATTCGCGACGTTCAATCGAACTTAACCGTGAAGAAGAAGGGCTTTGACACGCATCGAAACACGATCATCAACAATGGTGAGACAATCGTTACTCTGCAGAAGTCGCCCTCGTCCAAGGGAACTGTTGTTGACGCGAATGGTCAGCCAGTCGCCGGTGCTGAAATCCGACTGATCAGCGAATTCGAATCCAGCCCCAATTTACACCTTCATCGAAACGAGCCACTTGAGGGAACGACCGACGAAAACGGTCAGTTCGCGACCGACCAACTTTCGTCGAAAGGAATCTACGAACTGCTAGTCAAGTCGGAACAGGGTATCGGTTGCTTCAACAATGTCGTCGCGAGCGACAAGCTTGTGTTCAAGCTGCAGCCTGCTTGCTTTGTAGAGTTCGTGATTCGCGGCGACCAATCGCAAATGCATCAGCGCAGAAAGAGCGGCGACTTACAGTTTGTTATCGAACAACGGTCTGACGGGATGCGGTGGCAAGGCGACTCCGAGTCTGGTGACATTGCCGTCCTATCCCAAAACGATAAGGAAGTACGGCTAAGACTTGGGCCACTCTGGCCAGGCAAGTTCAAGCTCAGGTCTGGGAGCTTCAGCTACCAAGGCATCGCCAAGCCGGGTTCGAATCAGGTGATCGCTATGTCCGGCGGGAAAACCGTCTCCGACGAGATTACGGAGGAACTGGCCTCGGTTACGATTCGATTCGAGCACAATGGAGAGCCAGTGAAACCGGATGGAGAGCTCCATCTAGGTGGCTCGATGGACAACTTCGAACCGCTCGCAGACGGGATTTTGAAGGCAAAACTTCGCCCAGGAAGACTCTACCTTCAGCCGCATCACCTTATCGGCTTTGCCTTCGAAGCACAGACGATCTCGGTCAAGCCGAACGAATCCAACGATTTCACGATAGAGGTTGAACCGGCCGGCGCCGTTTCCGGCGTGATCGAGGATCATGAAGGGAACCCCATTGCGAACACTGTGGGATGCGACTTCGAGGTTTCTCGACCAGGTCTTTTCACCTCCTCAGGACTTTATAACTACTACCGAAGCGATGCAGATGGCCGATTTCTGCTTACTCCTATACCACTCGGAGCAAAGGTCGTCGTGAAGGCAGGCGACAGATTCAACCCGGCAATCTCTGAGCCGCTAACAATCAGCGCTGAGGCACCGCTGGTTGAGGTAGCACTTCAAACGGCCGAACCTAAATCGGCCACGGTCCGCGTTGTAGATGGCAGCGGCAAACCGATCCCAAATGCCAAGCTAACCATACGCCTTATGCACACCACCAACATGTCCTGGTCCGGTGCTCTCCACACAAACGCGGTTGGCGAAAGAGAAATTGGCCCGCTTAATCCGAACTGGAAATACACGATTGAAGCGTCTCGAGCTGGCTTCGTGAAATCCAGCACCGACCTGCCTCATTCGGTTACCACGGTGCTGCAAATGCCCATCGGAAAAACGATTCGAGGACGGCTTTTGGATGCGAATGGCTCCCCATTGGCGGACCGAACGATCTACGCTGAAAAGGCAGACGAGCCGCCCTATTCGTCAGGCTGGGTAGATGCTGACCGACGCACGGACGCTGAAGGCTACTTCGAGTTCACAACGCTGGAAGCGGGAGAGTATCGCATTCGCGCTCGGCTGCCCCATTCGCCTATGGCCGTTGTTCAAACGGAGCAACAGGACGAGCTAGTTACGCTACACGTTGACCAAGGCAAATAGGAAATCCACTAGCGAAGCCGGCTCGCGAAGCACCCAAAGAGAAAAGGCGACGCACTCGAATGAATGCGTCGCCTTCCAATTTTCCCAGGCTAATCAATCAACGGCATTAACGACGTCGACGGATCAAACCACCAGCCAGGGCAGCGATGCAAAGCAACGACAAGCCACTTGGCTCTGGTACTGATGACGCTTCTGCGCCAACGGCTGTACCAAAGTTGGAAGACATGATCAGGAAGTCAGCGAATGCAACGTCGCCGCTACAGTCGATGTCACCTGCAGTGTGATCAGCGACGTCCTGACCAAAGTTATTCGACAGAACCAAGAAGTCTGCGAATTCGACCATGCCGTTGCCGTCCAGGTCACCCTGCGTATTCGGATCACAAGCAGGTCCAACCGTTCCGAACACAACAGAACCAGTTGCAGGATCGAAGCTCCAACCTTCGGTGGCGATTGTTGGCATTCCAGTGATGGTATCGGCAACCAGAATCTGGAACGAATCACCTTCTTCAACGTCGCCCATTGCATTGACGTGGAAGATATTGCCGTCGACATCAAGAACAGTCGTCAGCGTGTCTTCGTCAGGATTTTCTAGAACGAATTGGTCCGAAGAACCGTCGGCAGGATTCACGTCGAATTCCCAGCCGCTTTCGCGTGTTGGAGCAGTTCCAACAACGTCACCGCTTAGCAACGGTGCTGGTTCAGCTGGGCTTCGCAGGTGCGAATCGGGCACCAAGAAGATTTCAGCGTCCTGTTCGTCAACACCGACGCCCTGAGCATCAGGGAAGAAGTCTAGGTCGTCTTCATCCGCCGTTGCCGTCCAGTACAGCATGCCGTGGTCACCGCCACCGCCTTCTGACATATTGAATTCGATCGCAAGCCATTCGCCGTCGTCTTGAATGCCTTCGAATTCAACGTCGACGATTTCAGCACCACCGTTGGCGGTACTCAAAGCGTTGGTCCACCTGTTGTCGTTGATGATGATTTCTTCATCAGCGTCGCCAGCCGTACCGCTGCGGTCCAGGTCGATTGCCAAGTAGGTGAAGTCGTCCACACCATCTAGGAAGCTGATGGTGCCAGACTCTTCGATCAGGATCTCGCCCTCAAGCTTAACGGTGTACTGGTTACCAGTGATGACACCGTCTACCTCAAGCGGGTAGGCCTGAACGCCAGGTACAACCTGACTTCCCGACCACCAAGTACCGTCTTCCGATTGGAAGTAAGGCACAGCTCGCTCCATGCCGGTAACGATTGCATCAACGCCGGCTTTCGATCCCGGATTGCCCGAATTG
>CAYQMZ010000503.1:0-2949 GCA_964418725.1 uncultured Pirellulaceae bacterium | reverse complement strand
GAATTGAACCAAGACTGACCAAGGCCAGGGACAGGGTCGCCGGATGGCTCGCCAAAGACCAGGTTTTCGCGAGTACCATCGACAGTGACAGCTGTTATGCCGTCTCCGATTGGAAACGGTGGCAAAGTGCCTTCGAAGTCCAACGCGTCCAATGGGTTGGTTTGCTCAGAAGCCAATGCTGCGATCTGAGCTCCCGACAAGACTTCGTCCCAAACAGCGACGTCATCAATGATCCCGGTTACGTGATGAGAAGGACCACCACGCAGAATGCCACCGATCGTTGTCGTATCGATGTTCGCTGGATCGACCGCACCGAACGTCTCCATCTCGTACGAGCTGTCGTAGGCACCGTTCACGAAGACATTGTGCATTCCGTCCGCATAGGTCCAACCGATGTGGCTCCACTCACCATTGAAAGGATGCTCATTGGTGTGCGGATGGTTGACGGTTGGTGTCGACAGGGCGTTGTTACGGATGTAGATATCTAGCGATCCGTCCGCACCGTTGTTTGCTGTCCCAATGTTGAACAGCGGGTTGTTGTTGCCCTGCGTGTTGGACTCAGAGAAAAGGCGCAAGTCATTTTGACCGGTGCCTTCGACTCTGGCCCACATGGAGATAGTCCACTCAGGCTGCAAGTTGATCGGAAGCTTCTCGCTTTCGTCTTGCTGAGTGTAAAAGAACAGGCTCGCATCGTCGTTGCCAAAGAACTCGAATGCTTTGCCAAACTTGCCATCGACATGATTGTTGTCGGCGTCAAAGAAGCCGTTACTCAACAATTCCATGTCGTAGCCACTGACTACGTCAGGTGTAGTAAACTCATCTGGAAACTCGTCCATCGGCCAGTAAGAAACCAGCTCACCTTGAACAAGTCCGGCACAGCTCATCAATAGGATGGCCGCCATACTACGGATTTTCACTTCAGTCCCCTTCGTCACGTTGTCTCAGCGTCTGCCCCATGCACCAACTGCATCAAATCTCCCGAAAACAGACCGCTATAGCGGGACTATCCTAGCCACGTGATTGGCCGTATTCAACCTGAACAGGTGGGGCCAACCAGCTTGTTGTTCAAGCTGACGAAGAATCTGAATCAACCCGTGCGGCAAACATCAAAATCACCTCCGCAGGGCGCGGGTGGTCGCAAGCTTAGCTGTTGCCTAAACGGGCAGAATCAAGAAGACGCCTTTGTCCTTTGCGGGTGCGTCCATCTGGGATGCGACAACGATACGCAATGATTCCTACGGATACAGAACGGCCAGTGGAAGTCCCCAACGAGGGACCATCGTGCCGGCTCCGCAAATGCAAATGCCGTTATTCAAGAGGGAGCACAAGAATTGATGGCCCGTCTTGAGCGAGCCCACGAAGAATCAGAATCCCTGTTTGGTCTGACAGCATTCGGAGCCCCGAGATCACTGGGTTGGCTTCTTCCAACAATATGCCCAGCGGTTCATGGGTCACCATACTCCACAAACGCACGGTGCGAGAGTCGGCTGAGACAAGTATCTGTCCATCGTCACTGAGAGCCAGCGAATGAACGTCATCGTAGTGACCTTCTAATGTGAAAAGCCGCTGCCCTGTCGTCGGATCCCAGACGAAGACTCGACCGCCAGAGCAACCAACAATCAGCTCATGATTGGTGCGCCAACAAAGCGACCGAGTAGCCTGCACGACATTCCACTTTGCTTGCAGACTTAGGTCATTGCCATCCAGGCAATACATCTCGCCATCCCTGTTCGACGTCACAACCAGTCGGTCGTCAGGCGAAAAAGCAGCCTCGAGATTACAGTTGATCTTCGTCTGTTTCAACTCCGTGAGATTCTCATCACGCAGAACTACTAGATCGGCCGTTGCACTAAGTACTCGTTTTCCAGATTTCGACACAGCGACGCATACGGGGTGACTCTCGGCTCCAAGAGTATGTGGCACCTCCTTTAGCACCGCAAACGTCTTGCCGTCTAGTAGGCAGACAGAATTGAAGCGCCCCGCAACGATTCTATTTCCATCTGGAAGCCATTCAAAATCAACGAAACCGTGCTCCGATTCGGAAGTTCGCCAACGCCCCATGTCAGCGGAACCAATTTGAATTTGCCCGATCCCATCGCCACCTAAACGCAGGGCAATTTGGCCGTTTCGTGAGACTTCAGGGAACTCCGCCTTGCCGCCAAGTCGATCGATTGATTTGAACGGTAGACCACGTTTCGGCCAAATCTTGATCAGCCCATCGCCGCCACAAGTACATAGACGTCCGTCTGGTAGAAAACCAGCATCGTGGATCACCGATTCGTGAGCGTTGAAATCGACACTCCAATTCGGCCGTGGCCAATACACGGACGATCTGTCCGGTAGCTGTCGCAGAGAGATGTCCCCGGTGCTATGAGTAGTCGCCAAGACATTTGCATCTTGGGAATAAACCAGATCAGTCACCTGTGGCAGCACTTCTAGGGCATCCAAATCCTCCAACGTTTCTGAGTCGCAGATTCTTATTTTCGAACTGTAGTGACCGGTGGCCGCCATCCAGCGTTGCTCCCAATCCCACACCGCCATTCGAAGCCCTTCGGCCCGCCTGAACGGCTCGTCAAACTCTGACAAATTCGGATTCCAGACCCTGATTCGCTCCCGTTTGGTCCCTCCTTTTTCGTAACGTATACAGGTCACCAGTCTGCCGTCGTAGAGCTGCCGAACGAACTTGTTTCGCGAGCCGCCTGGCAGCACGCGTCGTTCCTTCCCGTCCAGACTCACGACCTGAATATCCTCGTAGCGAAACGCAGCTGCGATTCCTTGCTTCACAAACGAGACAGTTTCCAAGGTTCGTTGTTCTTCGCTTTTCGCAATCGTCCGCAGGTGTTCGCCTGTGTCCAACGCGTACAATTCCGCCGAGGAGAAGCCGGTCACAAAGTACTTGGCGTCTGGCGAAACAGCGATAGCAGCCGCGGACATATCAGGGTCGGGAAG
>CAYQMZ010000502.1:3548-6182 GCA_964418725.1 uncultured Pirellulaceae bacterium | reverse complement strand
TCCGGGTACCGTCAACATTGCCGTGTTTCCGTGATCGGCACGACAACGGATCAAATCTCAGCAGCGCCAGCATCCGCATCCGATAGTCTCTTTGGCACTCGCCACCGAAAGTTGGCCAACGTTCCCGCACCATTGCTAGCCTGGCGTGCGATGAAATGGGAATCGCGGTTCTAAGCTTTTCATCCATAGCAAGTTCTTGCTAGATAAGGCAGTAATGTCACCCAGAAGCCAACATCGCGTTGCTCGACGGCGCCGTGCGCTGGTCGATGAAGCCAGAAACGACGGCGAAGTCGTGCGCCCACGTATCTACCGTGCCGATTCAAGCAGCGCGGTCCAGCGGTACAACAAGTCAGCGTTAGATGCGATTAAGGCACCGATTGCCAAATACATTCCTTTGCGACCTTTCTCATTGGTCATCTGGTTTTTGATTGGCCTAATTCCAATCATGGGGCTGCTGTTGCTGGATGCAAACGGCTGGAAACTTCGTCGCATCTTTGGTGACGAAGCTGCCCGTGCATTCTCTCTTGTCGAGCCTGGAAATTTGATGGCGTGGTGTTCAAGCGTCACGTTTGGGTTCGCAGTCGCCGTGATGCTTGGAACCTACAGTGTGCGGCGACATCGACGCGACGACTATCGAGGCAGGTTTACTGTGTGGCGATGGGCGATTGCTAGTGCCGTTCTGATCAGCGTCGACGCAACAACAGGCCTGCACCACGGCGTGCAAAAACTGTGCGAGCTTATCTTTCAGACTCCTTTGTTCGGCGACGGAAGTATATGGTGGGTTGGCATCTGGACCTGCCTATTGGGTGTGATGCTGGTGCGTCTGATGATCGAAATGTCGTCTTCACGCCAAGCGATGGGATGGGCCGCAGCGGCAGCCTGCGTCTACCTTTGGAGTGCTACCGTCGAAGTTGGCATGGTCAACGAAATGCTTTCGCCTCAAACCGCTGAGACTTCAAAATACGCAGCGATCATGCTCGGGCACCATCTCCTACTGTTCTCGCTTATCAACTACGCTCGCGAGGTTGTGCTGGAAGCGATGGGGCTGATGGATTCTCCCGTTGTTCGACATGCCAAGGCGAAAGCAGCCAAGGAAGAAAAACAAGCTCGGCTGGCTGCAATTGAAAAGGCAACCGAGAGCGATTCGCCTACCGAGCAACCTGCAGCAAAGGCGAAGACGAACGAAAGCAAACCCGTCAAAAAACAGCCCTCGAAGCAGCAAGAAGAGACGCCACAGCCGAATGCAGAGGATGGGCCGCGACTCCGCGCGGTGGCTCCTCCACCAGAATCTGACAAGGCGAAAGAAGTCGACGAAGATTTGGATTCGACATCCCCAAACATCGACGATGGGCAAGAACCGGAACCCACGCTGCAGATACACGGAAGTGCAGACGGAGATCCGAACGAACGTAAGTTGTCGAAAGCAGAACGCCGTCGCCTCCGCAAAGAGCAACGCCGGCAGAAGAAAGCTGCTTAGTGCGACAGCCGACACAATGTGTGGCTCTAGCTCGATTGCATCGATGTCCTCCCGTTTGACACCGCGGGCCACGGGAATGAGAATCTGTGGGTGCTAGAAATCATCCAACAGCTTCGCTCTGATCTCGTAGAAGAACGCCCAACGGCCTATTGCCGATTGGTCGAAACACGTGGATCCACGCCGCAAAAGGCCGGCGCCATGATGCTGGTCTACGCGAACGGCGAACAGACCGGCACGCTTGGCGGAGGCTGTGTCGAAGCCGAAGTAAAACGCAACGCCATCCGTGTCATTCAGTCCGGCAAGTCGGAACTTTCCACCTTCAGTTTGGACCACGATTACGGCTGGGACGACGGGCTCATTTGCGGCGGTCGCATGACGATTCAGCTCGAACCGCTGACGTCCCCTGAATCTCGCGGCTACTTTCAAAGCCTGGCGAATCTCGCGGAATCCGGAAGTGGATTTACGGAAGCAATCTCCTTTGACAGCGATAAATCGGGACTCCCCTGCCCTGCCAGTATCTTGTTTGATCAAAAGGGCCAGCCAGTCGAGGCGTTGCATGCGGAATTGAGTGATGCGGCACGAATTGCCGAATCACTTCGCCCTCTGCCCGCGCGTCCGCGTCCCTACGTGGAATCCGGCGTCGCTTTCCTGCCACTTTTGGAACGGTGCCGGCTTGTCATCGTAGGTGGCGGGCACATTGGCCAGGCGGTTGCTGCTCTGGCCTCAGACTTGGACTTCGACGTTTTGGTCACCGACGATCGCGAAAGTTACGTCAGCGAATCTCGCTTTCCCACCGCAACTCGTCGCCTCGCGGGCCCCTGCAAGGAGATTTTGCCGTCACTAGAAATCAACTCGGACACGTACTGCTTGATCGTGACCCGAGGCCACAACCACGATAAGGAAGCGTTGTATCACTTGGCCGATCGTGGTGCACGCTACGTTGGCATGATTGGCAGCCAACGCAAGATTCGATTGATCTTTGAAGACTTGCGAGCAGAAGGCGTATCGGAAGAAGCTCTGGCGGCCGTGTTCGCTCCCGTGGAAGACCTCGGCGTGATCGTCGTCGACGAGGAGCACGAGCCGTCGTACAAGCAGTCCAGCACGCCTCGCTATCACGGGCGAGACGTCGCCGTGATGCGGGCGATGAAGAGCGGAGC
>CAYQMZ010000502.1:0-3538 GCA_964418725.1 uncultured Pirellulaceae bacterium | reverse complement strand
TGTTCGCTCCCGTAGGAATCGACATTGGTTCGCAGACCGTTCCGGAAATCGCGGTAAGTATCGCCGCGGAGCTGATCGCACATCGCAATCTATCTGGCAAAATCCCTAGCCGCGAAACGAACAATGCTCGCCGGGACGCGTGCAGTTGAGTCGCGTTTTCGCCGTCATTCCCGCCGCTGGCAAAAGTGCGCGCATGGGGCGTCCCAAGTTGCTTCTGCCGCTGGGCGGCGAACTAGTAATTGATTGTGTGTTGCGAGCCTGGTGCGATAGCCCAGTAGAGCACATGGTCGTCGTATGCCGCGCCTCGGACGACGAACTACGAAGAGCCTGCGAAAAATGGCCAGTAGTCGTGACCTCACCTTCCTCCGATCCGGTGGACATGAAAGCATCACTGGTCCACGGACTCGGCTGGTTGCAAGACAACGCTTCGCCAACGAGCGATGATTACTGGATGGCAGCTCCAGCCGATCTGCCCAAGCTTAGCAGCCAAGTGATTCGCCGCGTCGCGACAGAACCTTTCGACAAGAAGGTCGTTGTTCCACGGTTTGCAAATCACGCCAGTCACCCGATTCGCCTGCCCTGGGCGCTCGCCGATGAATTACGGGAGTTGAGGCCAGACGATGGGCTCAAGACGATCGTCGAGCGAAATGATGTGCACTATGTCGATTTCTCCGCCAATGAGTATGCGGCGGACATCGACACACCGGATGACTATCGGCAGCTAAGCAAGACCGAACTCATAGGACAGATTGAATTTGCTTTTCGGGGCGTCGAATTGGGTGACGGCATCTCGCTCAACATGGCCTACTTCATCGACTCCTGTGGGACCGACACGAGGTACGCCGAACTGGCGAAATCTGATGAGCGGCATGATTGGCGGAGCATACCAGACGAAGTCATCGAAAATTTCATCGAAGTATTCAGCTTCACCGACCTGCCAGGCTATCAATTCTATTTGCCTCGCTACATGATTTGGACCGTTGAGAACCACCAATCGTCATCCAATCCCATCAGCGATTTCACGATTTATGCATTGGATCCCGAAAAGCACCAGTTCACGTCGACTCGATTTGTCGATTGGTTCTCAGCGGACAGTTAGACGCGGTTGAGGCATTCCTTCGATACTGCGTTGCGGACGATGATTCGCTGGATTCCGATTCAGCAAAGCAAAATCTTGAAAAGATCAATTCGATGCGTGGCAACATACCCGAATGAGAACTGCAGGCGGCAATTCGAACAGCGAGTTAGCCCCTTTCCGATCAATTCAGACAGTCCATCGATCTTGCCGAAGCTGATGTTGCTGGGTGAACAATCGGCGAAAGCAAAGCAGCACGACTCCGACCGTTCCAATTGCGGTTGCAGACCCAATCATAAACATAATCACGATCTGATACTTCACAGCTGATGATGGTTCGGTTCCCGATAGCAATTGCCCTGTCATCATTCCCGGCAGGCTGACCACGCCAACAATCATCATCGAATTCAGTATGGGGATCATTCCCGTACGAATGGAATCCTGCATCACCGGCATAGCAGCCTCCCAACGCGTCGCCCCTAACGCAAGCTGACCTTCGATCGCGTCTCGGTACTGATGCAAAGCATCAGTAAACGACTTTAGGCCAACGGAAATTCCATTTAGCGTGTTGCCCAAAATCATTCCTAGCAACGGAATGGCATACTGCGGTTGATACCAATCGCTGAGCGACCTATTCGGACCATGAAGAACTACGATCAATGCGAACGCCGCCACGATCCACGAACTGATCCACATCGATAAGACACAGTCGACCAGAATTCCGGAATATGGACGCGCCGTACGCTGCTTTGCCGTGTAACCGGCGATCAGCGTCATCACCGCCATGATCGCAAGAACCACGTACCAGCGGTCAACTTGAAAGACCCATTGCAGCCCAAGTCCAAGTAGCGACAACTGCACAACAGTCCGTAGGCTTGCCAACAGAAGAGTTCGCTCGAGCCCAAGTCGCAAGACGAGCGAGATCGCCGCATTGATTAGCATCAGCAACGCAGCCAACGCAACCTGTGTGTAGGTTAACTCGATGTAACTCACTCGCTGCCTCCCTGGATGAGTCTTCCTGCTCGCATCGTCCACCGTTTTGTAGAAGTCCTGCGAGCCTGCTCTTCGTCGTGACTCACCCACACCATTGCTCGTTCGCTCTGACTTTCGGCCTGCCAACTCAACAGCAAGTCTTCGACTGCCCGCGTGGCATCTAGGTCGAGCGCGGCAGTCGGTTCATCCAGCAACAGCACAACAGGATCCAACTGCAGCGCACGCAGAAGCACAGCAATCTGTTGTTCGCCTCCCGACAAGCTGTCAGTCGACGCGTTCAAGAAGGCATCATCACGTCCCAATCGGCTTAGCCACGTTTTGATGCGTGACGGCTGGTAACGCTTTCCGTGATTTGTCCTAAGTCTGAAGGGACCGCGCAACAAATCCTCAACCGTTTCACTACCGAAGCGAATCTTTTGTGGCACGTAAATGCATTGGCTGCGAAATGCTGGAATGTTCGCCGACACACACTGGCCTTGAAAGTGAACGCGGCCCGCCTGCCCCGCGTTCAACAGCACTAACCCTCGCAGCAGCAACGACTTACCACTCCCTGACGGCCCCGTCAAAGCGATTCGATCGCCGCCCCGAATATCCAACGAGACCGGCTGTAGCAACACAGAACCAGTACCGATTTGGAACTCGATTTCGCGGGCTCGAATAAGCAAACACATGTTTCGGACAGCACAGGATGGGCAAGTGATGTGGCGAGCGATAAGGCAAACGTTCGACTGATTTCCACCAAAGCGAAGCTCATCGCTACAATACTCTTGAAGCCGCCGGAATGTGAGTCCAACGCGGAACACAATCCGAGAAACGAGAGTTAGTTTCGCGGGACTCACGCTTCTGCATGACTCGCGAGAAAGACTGGCTCTCTGAGCTTCTTTCGTCACCGACGAGGACCGGGGATGCAGTTCGTCAAAGCGAATGCGGATGCGGTGTCAACGCCCGCCAATCAGTTCGCAGCATGCGAGAGCGATCTACGTACGCCGTTACGGACCGACCACTCGGCATATCTGCCGATCGTCGACGCAAGCGGCTCACATACACACGATACTGATTCCCCAGACTCTAGTCAGCCAAACAGCAGGCGGACGCTTCGCAGATCGCATCACTCGGCCGTCGGCGTTCTACTCTCTGCGATTGCTCACATGCTTTTGCTGATCATCGCCGGATTGGTTTTCGCAACGGTTCAGCAGCATGGAACGGTCGAGTTACGCCTATCCGTTGCCAACACGAATGCGTCTGAGACATTCGAAGAGCTGAATATCGACTTCTCGCCCTCCCCCGAGGAATCGTTCGTATCCGTTCCCACCAGCGCCTCGGTGGTAGACACAGAGATGCAAATTGCAGAGCCGACCCTGATTATGGATTCCGGTGAGCTCGCGGTTGGGCAAGATGCGTTCGATGCCATGGCCGAACTTCAAGAAAAAGTGGGTAGCATCAGCAACGAGAATGCCACCAAGTCAGACA
>CAYQMZ010000501.1:0-6203 GCA_964418725.1 uncultured Pirellulaceae bacterium | reverse complement strand
CGACACGAGCGGTCGTCCGCGTGGGAAGCTCCTTCTGTTCCAAAGAAGTCAACTGCCCAACACAACGAACTTCGTGCACGAATTCGCCCTGTCGTACGGAGTCAATCACCAGAGTTCGACAGTCGACGGTTGGCTCGTTGGGCAAGAATTCGGCGACGCCCCAGCGAATCGCCAAGATGGCGAGGATCAACACAGTCGCCGCTACGGCGGTAGCGAACCAAGGAGATCTTCGCGAACTTCTACGTTGGAAGTCCATAAATGGGCCCAAATCATGTGTTAGAAACCGTAGCCATTCTAGTTGCGAGCCTCACTGGGTTCACGTCAACTTGCTCAACGAAATCGTGTCAGTCTCTTCCCGTGATAAGCCCATGCTAACGTTTGCAGACATCACAACGATCGAGACAGAAACTCGAAAGCTATTCCTGATCTGACTGATCTGGCGACACAGGTTTGCTTTCCTCAGCAAGGCTCTTCAGTGCATCGGACACCTGAACGGTCAGGATGTGATGTTTTCCTTTGGTACGCGACAACAGTGACAGGCCGGCCTCAACGAGTGGTTTGCCCTGCTTCGTACGGCCTAGATTCACCAACGCGATTCCCAGGTTTGCCTGAATCATCCCCATCAAGTCTGGCGGCACTCGTCGTTGCTCGCGAAGCGACATGAAGCAATCCCCCAGTACCTTTTCTGCCGCTTGGTACTGCTCCCGCGTCAGGAGACTCAGCCCCAGGTGGGCATTCGACTCGATTACTCGAAGGTCTTCCGCCGGATACTTTTTCTCGTAATGCTCCACATACTTTCGAGAAAGCGTTTCAGCCTCTTCTCCCTTGCCCTGCGCGGCAAGAGCCTGGACCAGATATAATTCCGCGCTGAGCTTCGCACCTCGATTCGGTGCCTCTTCTAGATTCCAACGAACGATTCGTCGCAGATGCGGTTCGGCTCCAGCGGCATCGCCCGCGCCCAGCATCGACGTTGATAGAGATATGACCGTCTTCAATGTCTCCGGGTGGTTTTCTCCGAACACGTCCGACTTTAGTTCGACTAATTGCTCGTAAGTTGGAATCGCCTCCTTGGCATCAATGAAAGACTGAATGAAGGCGAGCTGACCTAACGTAGCAATACTCATGTGATGCCTCTCGCCATGCTTCTCCCGGACCAGTTTCAGAACCTTTTGTACGGCTTCCAAGGCCGTTTGTTTCTTGCCGCGTCGCACTTGCATCGATGCCAAGTTGGCCCACGTCGAAAGGGTACTATCGTCCGAGTCGCCCAGCAGCTTCCGCTTGCCCTCCAACACTTCCTCGAGAATCGCCACGGCGTCGTCAGTCTTGTTTTGACGTGCCAACATCGTCGCTAGGTTGTTGTGCACAATCAACGTCGCACGGTCCTCCATGCCGAATTCTTCGCGCATCCCGTGACACACTTCCTGCATGATTTCGACTGCTTCGCCGAATTGCCCTCGTGCCATCAGTATCGTGGCCAACTGGTCCATTGATCGAAGCGTCGCGGAATGCTTGGGGCCAACTGTGTCTGAGTACAGCTTCACAGCACCACGAGCGTGAACTTCCGCCTCTGGAAATTCGCCCAAATCGGCATAGGTCGAAGCCAGCGATGCGAGGATCGCCATTTTTACTCGAGGGCGATCCGGAAACTCTGTTGCAATATTCTTCGATGCGAAATCAAGTGCTTCACGAACCGTCGCCTCGCGTCCCAACCGATGCGGACTGGCAGCACGAAGAATACTGCTCAAGAAACGATTCACGGCTTCCGTCGTCTCCGCATCCAACAATGCTTGCGCGTTGGCTTTCATCTCCGCCTCACGCGCTTTGGCTTCTTCTTCACGAGCCTTCGTTTCGGCGGCTCGTGCTTCGCGTGTAATGCGAAGCTGGTTATCCAGGTCTGTCACCGTTGTTTGCAAGGCAGCGTTGGCATCGGTGAGCTTACTATTCGAATCTCTGGCCGATGCCAAACCAAACCCGGCAACCACCAGGCCGGCGACTAACGATGCCGTCGCGACCGCTGCCGCCGCAACCAAGATCTGATTGCGGCGTACAAATTTCGCAAGTCGATATGTGGCACTCGGTGGCCCAACAACAACCGGCTCGTCATTTAGGAACCGATGTATGTCTTCAGCCAACGCCGTTGCCGTCTCATAGCGTTCATCTCGATTTTTCGCGAGCGCACGCAATGAGATCCAGTCAAGTTCGCGTGGTATTCGAGGTGAGGACGCAACTGAACTCGGCGCAGCGGGCTCGGTTTCGCGAATCTGCTGAAGAATCTCAAAATACGAACCGCTGTCGATTTCGTCACGAGACAATGGAGTCCGGCCTGTCAGCAACTCGTACAGCAGCACCCCCAGAGAATAAACGTCGGATCGCGTATCAACGTCAGCGTTGCCTGAGTCGGCCTGCTCTGGCGACATGTACTGGAATGTCCCCATCACCGTGCCAACATCTGTCTGCGATTTATCTCGAATAACGCCGTCACGAATCGCGGTCGCCAAGCCAAAGTCGATCACCTTTGGCATCGGTTTCCCGTCGTAGTCCGCCACTAGTACGTTGGAAGGTTTGAGATCGCGATGAATGATCCCTTTTTGATGGGCGTGCTGTACGCCATAACAGACCTGCAAGAACAGACGCAGCCGTTCCTCGATCGTTAACTCTTGCTGCTCGCAGTAATGGCTGATCGGCAATCCATCGACCAACTCCATCACGAAATAGGGCGTATTGTCCTCATGGGCACCGGCATCCAACACCTTCGCAACGTTGGGATGATCCATTGCCGCAAGGGCCTGCCTCTCCTGCTGAAAGCGGGCAACTATTTTTTGCGAGCCCAGTTCGCTCTTTACGACTTTCAGTGCGACCTGTCGTTCAATGGGCTCCTTTTGTTCGGCCAGATAGACCGTCCCCATTCCTCCTTCCCCAAGACATCTCACCAACACATACGGACCAACATGTGTACCCAATTCAAGCGAAGGTTTGCTGCTTGGTTTTGAGCTTTCTCCGGAATGCGTGATCACAGTGGAATCGAATACCGACCGCACAACGGTTTGATCACCAGCTCCGTTCAGATGAGCATAATCCGTTTGCTGCGGAGTCTCCCCGCGTTGCCCTCGCAGTTCCAAATCCAGAGCCAACAATTCGCGTAGCAACTCGCTACGTTCCAGCCCGTCAAAGCCATTCAAATACGCTTCGATCGGCGAACGGGCTTGGCTATCTGCTGCGTTATCAAAGTCTGCTTCGTACTTTGCACAAATCGAGTCGATCCGTTGCAGCTGAGTAACGCTTAGTTTGTTCGTGTGAGGACCGTCTGCGGTCATGATTCACTTTCCGCGGCGTGCGACCAAGTTTTTCGAATTAGTTTAAGTCGTCGTTCGACAGACCTCTTTGCGCACCCAACGCGTCGTGCGATTTCATCGACCGAATAGCCTTCGATTCGCAGCAAGGCGATCGCCTTTACCGTCTCGTCTTCCAACAGATTCATCAGGTGTTCGCATTCGTCAGAAAACTGGGCGAGCACTTCGGGAGTCGGTGCTCCGCCGTCGGCAACGTTGCCAATCCCCGCAACGCTCCCGAAGGAATTGGCTCCTTTGAGGAATATGGATTCACCACCCACTTTCCCGCTACCTCTTTTTTCACGCAGCTCATGGCGCATGCGTGCCTGGGCCTTTCGCGAGGTGATGCACATCAACAAACGCCACAGCTCGTCGCGTCCTTGCATATCAGGAAAAGCGCCTCGGGCAGCGCCCATGCAAAAGCTCTTGAAGGCGCTTAACGCCACATCTTCTTCATCCAGGACACGGCGAAGGTGCTGCGGCAGTCGCTTATCGGCATACCGCAACAGACGTGGGAAGCAGTACTCCCAAAGTCGCGCCGCCGCCTGCTCATCGCCGTGTTCCAGCGACTCGACCCAACGAGTTACAGCTTCATCCGTCATGAAAGCACGCCCTTGATGCCCCGTTTTCCCGCGTTTTCCGGCGTATTGAGCCACTTCGCCAACAAATCGAGAAAAAGTTGGCGGACGTCAGACCGCGGTGTTCATTTCAGGTTGTCCCCGCATTTCGGGTCAATTTCAAGTCCACCGCAACTCAAGCGAAATTTGGTGAAACCATGGCAAGGCACACAACCAGCAGAAGACGAGATGCTGACTCAATAAAGACTGGCTCCACCAACCGAAAATCCGCGAGAGGCTTGGCCTTTGAGAAGCTGGACGAACGAGCTCTGCTTGCCGCCGACCTGTCAATTATCGACGAAGGCCTTCAAGCAGGCCACTTCGACGACCTGCAGAGTCAGCTTAACACGCAGATCTTCAGTACGGACGCGCCGCTGATTGGCGACACGCTATCGACGGAGATTGGTACCGACGCAAACGCCTCGCAATTCATTGGATCGATTGGAGAACAACTGCAGGTCATTTCATTAGACGGTGACGTCAGCATCGACGAAGTGAAATCTCAAATCAGCAATGCGTTGGGAATCCACCAAAGCAACATTCGAGTTATCGGTGAAGAAACTGATTCGGATATTCGCTTTGAAGTATCGTTAGGTGCGAGCCAACGTTTTGAAAACGTCGACCTCGAGCTTGTCGGTGCGGATCCTGAAATCGAATTGCTTTTGGGAAACGAAGACCAAGTGAACTTGGATCTGAATTGGTCCTACGAGTTAGCCTTTGGAGTTCGAGAAGACAACACTGGGGTCTCCTCATTCTATTTCGACGACTCGCAGGCAAACGAAATATCGATTGATTACACGGCGACGATTCAAGACGACTTTGATTCTGGAAAGGGCCGCGTCGGCATATTCGTAGCCGAGTTTGCGGCCAACGAAAATGAGTCGCAATTCCAAGGTACCTATACGCTGGACCTGAGCACCAGTGCCGATGGTTCGCGGCGTATCGCCGGCTCGTTGATCGGTTCGGGTGAAGCCAACCTGGACATCGACGCATCCTTTTTCCCGAGCTTTCTTCCGCAGGGATCTGATGGATTGATCAACTTGGGTGTCATGGCCGACGGCGTCATCGGATACGAGACGAATCTGCAGTTCGATAATGGCCAGATCGACTCGTCGGACAATCAAGTCACGGTCGGATTCGAAAACGTGCGACTAGACCTTGGCCGTCTATTCCGCGACTTCATCGACCCTCTGATTCGTGACGTTCAAGAAAATCTGAGGCCAATCAAGCCTGCGATCGACTTCCTTACGGAACCCGTACCGGTCATCAGTGACCTGTTCGAAATGACCGGCAGTCGCCCCGTCACCGCGCTGTCGCTGGCTGGATATGGGCCCAATCACAGCGTCACTCGAACCGTGAACATTCTGGATGGGATCCTCAATTATCGCGGATTGTCCGGGATTGAGCAGAACGAAGAACCGCTGTTCAGTATCGAGCTATCCAAACAAGGCGTTGATCCCGAAACCGCCAAAGATCGCGACGAAACGATCCGCGACAACCTAGAAAAACTGGATCGCGGCGAACTGAAACTAGAACTGGCGGACAAACACAAGGATCCCGAGCAACACGCTGATTGGGAAAAGCAACTATCGTGGAGTGCACAATTCGACGGAGCCTTCGATCTGCCATTCCTGACGAATCCGGACATGCTGGCGGGATTGCTTCTCGGCGATACGGCCAACGACCTGTTTACCTTTGAAATGGACGCCGACATTGCGTTGAATTTCGATGTCTCCGTTCCCGTCGTTCCGCTACTGAACCTCGTCCACCTAAACGCAGGTGTTGGGATCAGCTTGTCAGTCGACCTCGATGGCGGCTACGACGCCCTGGGCATCCAACGGTTATCGTCGGTCGCGGACTTTTCATCCGAAGCCGCTCTCTCCCAGAGTTTGCAAGACAACCAAGAATTCTTGTTGCACGGCTTTTATCTGGACGACCACAACTCGAACGCCCCTGGACGCACGGAAGGCGGAAAACAAGACGCACCAGAAGTAGTCCTTGGTGTTCAGATCTCGGGAGGATTGACCGCTGGCGTTGACCTGAAACTGCTGGAGTTCAAATTCGGCGGCGACGTGGTCTTCGAAGGCAATGTCGAGTTTGACTTGAACGACCTGCCCGATCCAAACCACGCACCCTCGATTTGGCCAACTCCCAGTACACCGATTTGGTCGAACTACGACACACCGGAGGAATGGAACTACGACGGGCGTTTCCGTGTGAACGAGTTTTCGACAATTTACGACGCCGACGCTGGGGC
>CAYQMZ010000500.1:0-6203 GCA_964418725.1 uncultured Pirellulaceae bacterium | reverse complement strand
GATCTGCCGATCCTTTTCACCGCTGTAGCAGACGATGGGCACGTTGAACAGATTTCGAACGTAGTTGGGTACGTCGTAGACTCCCCACAGCGTCTTTACATAGGTTGGAATCGCGGCAATGTCATCAGCGGTGTAACGGCGGTACTGAGCTGTTTCCGCGAAACCGGCACCGGGGCTGATCGCAACGAATCGGTCCGTGTAATGGGCTCCGATATGCCAGACGCCGGCCCCGCCCATCGAGAATCCCATCAGCACAATTCGTCGCGTATCGATCGGGTAATGCGTGACGACGTGTTCGATGGCTTCCATAACGTCGATCTCTCCCGCCGACTTGTAGCCAATACATTGACGACCGAATGGATGCAGAACGATCGCACCGTCGGGTGCGATCTGGCCTTTCTTGTTGAGGCGTTCACGGATGAAGTGGATGTCGGTCGTTTTGTCACCGCGACCGTGAAGCCAAACATACAGTGGTACTTTCGTTGCCGGAGCATTCTTGGCTTGTGCTGCCCTTACACTGTCGATTACGGCTTGTGGAATAACCAGTCCGTAGGGCTGGGGAGAGCCATCGACGTTGGAATAGAATCCGCGAATCGTAAGTGGTTTCCACGTCCAGTCCGTCTTTTTGGAAACCATCTTTGAAAATCGCGATTCCGCCAGGTCCAGCGTCTCGCTTAGCAGTTTTAGTTGCGACTCTTTGTAGATTTCTCGGTGCTTCAGGGCGAACTGAACGGATTTGATGAGCACTTCAACATCGGCTCGCTTTGTATGTTTTACGTCGGCCAACTTCTCGGTGAGTTGAGTGACTCGCTTCTGAGTCGACGCTCGCAGTTCTTGCGGAATCTCAATTCCAACCGGTGGCAATCGTCGAGGGATCGCGGGGATCGGCTCAAGCTCCTTCGCCAATGCCGTGACGTTCATCAGAAGTAGAATTGGCAGAGCGTATTTGATCGCGTTGGCTTGGTCGGGGAGCATGGCGTTGTCTTTAGGGAGGGAGGAACACGCGACCAATGATCAGTCAATGGACTGTGGGCGGGACAAGTGAATTGCATCCGAAAGAGACAATCAAATGTCGTAGTACATGCAGAATTCGTAAGGGTGTGGTCGAAGCCGGACCGCATCCACTTCATGTTGTCGTTTGTAGGCAATCCAAGTTTGTATTACGTCTTCCGTAAAGACATCGCCACGCAACAAGAACGCATGGTCGTTTTCCAGGGCGGTCAACGCATCGGATAGGCAGCTAGGCGTGGTGGCCACGCCGTTTGTGTCGGTAGCGGCGTAAATGTCTTGATCCATTGGCTCTCCGGGGCTCATCTTGTTTTGAATGCCATCGATGATTGCCATCAGCATCGCGGAGAACGCAAGGTAAGGGTTGCAGCTTGGGTCCGGACAGCGGAACTCAATGCGTTTCGCCTTTGGGTTCGAACTGTATACGGGAATGCGACAAGCCGCCGAACGGTTTCTGCGTGAATAAGCCAAATTCACCGGAGCTTCGTAGCCGGGTACCAAACGCTTGTAGCTGTTGGTCGTGGGGTTGGTAAACGCGAGCAACGCTGGGGCGTGTTTCAGCAGTCCACCGATGGCGTGAATCGCAGTTTCGCTGAGTCCTGCGTAGCCACTTCCGGCAAACAGTGGGTTGTCATCTTTCCACAGCGACACGTGCACGTGCATGCCGGATCCATTGTCGCCGTAGATCGGTTTGGGCATGAACGTGGCGGTCTTGTCGTGGGCGCGAGCGACGTTCTTCACAATGTACTTGTACATCATCAACGCGTCGGCCATCGGCAGCAGCGTATTGAACTTCAAGTCGATTTCCGATTGGCCGGCGCTTCCCACTTCGTGGTGTTGGCATTCGACTTCCAAGCCGCATTCGATCATGCATTGCATGATCTCATTGCGCAGGTCCATCAGCTGATCAGTGGGTGGGACAGGAAAGTATCCCTGCTGATGACGAACTTGATTTCCCAAATTAGGACCGTCGCCCATCGCGTTCGTAGGTTGCCCGCGGTTCCATTGTCCTTCGTTACTATCGACGGAGTAGAACGCTTCATGCTGATTCTGCTCGAATCGCACATTGTCGAAAACAAAGAATTCGGCTTCCGGTCCAAAGTAGGCGCTGTCCGCGATGCTTGTACTTTTCAGGTAGGCGGACGCCTTTCGCGCCACAGTTCGTGGGTCGCGAGAATAGTCCTCGCCGGTGATTGGGTCTTGGATGTTGCAGTGGATCGCCAGTGTTGGCAGCGACGGAAAGGGATCCACGTAGGCTGTGTTGGCCTGTGGAATCGCCAGCATGTCACTTTCGTTGATTGCCTGCCAACCACGAATACTCGAACCGTCGAAACCGAGTCCGTCTTCAAACAAGTCTTCACTGAGCCTAGCAACGGGGATCGTGAAGTGCTGAAGTTGTCCGAGGAAATCAGTAAAACGCAGGTCGACAGCTTTGACATCCTTCTGTCGACACATTGCGAGAACTTCTCGTGGTGTCATATTTCATTCGCCTAGAGGATCCGGTCACAAGGAAAGCAACGGGACAGGGAGCAAGACGGAGGGCGGGTGATTGATTGCCTCAAAGGTCGCCAATGATCCATTGGTTCAGTGGCCTGATTAGAGGCTTCGATAGAAGGGAAGCTGTCGTTGCCTGGGTCGACAGCATATCGCGCGAAAAACGGCCGCTCGAATCGAACGGCCGTTTCTCAAAATATCAAGATAGGCGTCGGACTAAGCCAAGCCTTCTTTGGTCGTCTTCACGATTGCAGCTGCAACCTTGTATGGATCCGCGTTCGACGCTGGACGACGATCTTCCAATCGACCTTTCCAGCCATCTTCGATCGTTCCGACAGGGATACGGATCGAAGCACCACGGTCAGATACGCCGAAGCTGAACTTTTCGATCGACTGAGTTTCGTGCTTACCAGTCAAACGTTGGTTGTTGTCTGCACCATACACGTCGATGTGTCGCGAAATGTTCTTGCCGAACTCTTCGCAGATCTTCGTGAACGTCGCTTCGTCACCACTCGTTCGCATTGGTCCGTTCGAGAAGTTCGCGTGCATACCGGATCCGTTCCAGTCCGTGTCACCAAGTGGCTTCGGATGCCAGTTGATCCACATGCCGTACTTTTCGCCGATTCGCTCAAGCAGGTAGCGAGCAACCCAGGTTTCGTCGCCGGCACGTGCTGCACCTTTGGCGAAGACTTGGAACTCCCACTGACCCGTGGCAACTTCGGCATTGATACCTTCGACGTTGATGCCGGCATCAAGGCAAACGTCAAGGTGTTCGTCGACAAGGTCACGACCATAAGCGTTGCGAGCTCCAACAGAGCAGTAGTATGGACCTTGTCCACGCTCTGGGAATTCTTTGTCGGCTGGGAAGCCGAATGGCTTGTCGATTTTGTTGCAGTACAAGAAGTACTCTTGCTCGAAACCAAACCAGAAATCGTCGTCGTCGTCATCGATCGTGGCGCGACCGTTGGAAGCGTGAGGCGAACCGTCCGCGTTCAACACCTCGGTCATCACGAGGTAACCGTTCTTGCGCTGCGGATCGGGGAATACGGCAACTGGCTTCAGTAAGCAGTCTGACGAACTTCCGTCTGCCTGTTCGGTAGAACTTCCGTCAAACGACCACATCGGAGCGTCTTCCAATTTGCCGCTGAAGTTTTCAACGACTTTCGTCTTGCTACGAAGACTTTGAGTTGGCTCATAACCGTCCAGCCATAGGTATTCGAGTTTGCTCTTGCTCACATTTATCTCCTGAGTCAGATCAAGCACAGTTAAATTTTGGAAGCCGTCCCATCACAGCGCGAACCCAACCTTGAGTTCACCTTACGGCCACTCGCCGCAGTGCGAGGTCTTATGATTCAGAAGACTCTGAACATGAAAACCGCCTTACGTCGCACATTCCGCAAGACTCGTACCGCTTGCAAAAGTAGCTTCGCATCTTATGGGAATCTCTGCAGAAAGCAATCGGATCGGAACGCTGATCTTCGCGTTTCTTAACTAGGAAAGCGGCGTTCTGCGCGCTTCGCGGGCATCGGGTGACTAATGTTTGTGCAACTGCGACTAAAGATTAGCGATTGCACAAGATGGGTTCAGAACAACCTATCAGGGCTTCCGCGAATTCGAATCGAATGCCGGCTGGCTAGGCAGCGCGTCTTGCATCTAGCGTTGCCGAGTAGACGCCATCCGTCGAATGCATAGGGATCACTTGGCCGTCATCCCCGCCGATTTCGACGATCAAACGATCCAAGTTTGCTTCTTTGTCCCAGCGAAGATCCAGGGTCAACGTGCCGTCAAAGCTAACGAAATCGCCCCACGTCCCAAACGTGACTTGCCGAGGCGTATTCTTCACGAACAGCCGAAATGGCGACGGCGAAGTTCCCGGGATGAGGCCCTCGTCGACAGACAGGAAGTTCAAGCCAAGCATTGGCTGCTCGTTCGCTGTGATGGTGAATCGTTGAAGGTCGTCGAGTTGAACGGTAACCGCTTCGTCTGCATCGTTCGTGTTGGGAGTGGCTTCCGGTAGCGTGACGCTTGGTTGGCTGATGCGAGTTGAAAACAGTGTGACTGGTAGCCACTCGGAACTGCCTGTGCCGTATTCCGCGATGACTTGGTCCGTCGCTTGTTCGAGTTGCCAATACAAGTCGAGGGCCACCGTATCGAGCATGACTGGTTGTTCTGATGCATAGACAACAAGTCCGTCGTCCGCCACAACGAGGTCGTCGAAGGGGGCGGGAGATTCTCCAGGGACCAACGAGGCTGTCGGTGATTCGATGCGGAGTGCATAGATCGGTATCGAAGGCGAACTAAGTTGGAAGCGATTGTCGTCGTCAAGCTTCAGTTCCACCGGCGCAATATTCTTCGCCGACGCTGTCTCTTGGGGCGTGTCTGTTTTTGAGTCGACGTCGTCGATCTGAGTGCCCTGGGCGGACGCTTGAGTCTCTTGCTCATTCGCTGGGGCTTTGAGTGAGCTGACTGCTTCAGGGAACAACTCGATGTATTGCTCTCTGGTCGACAAGGTCGGAGCCGCAGTTGTGGCGGCCGATGACTCGCCGCCCGTCTCGGAGTCAAACGAGGCGACGTTCACGGCAGCCGGGACGTTGACGACGTCGTAGCGGACCTTTAGGTCGTTCGCGTTCTTAGAGCGGTCCCAGCCGACACCAAGTATTAGCGACCCGAAGATGGTCACCGACTCAGTGGAAGTCAGACGAATGTTTGCTTCTGTGTTGCGTGTCGTTTGTAAGAACCGGTTGGACGCTGTAGCCGAAATCGGTACGAGTGAACCACTGGCGGATTCGAATTCGATTGCCCGGACTTGCTGTCCGTTACCCCGCACGACCAACTGATCGTTTTCATTCAAGGATACTTCAAGCGGCAAATGCACGGGTTCGACCGTGACATCCTGCGTGGTCACAGGAGTTACATCCAGCGAACGGGGAAAGTGTTCAAAGATCGAGGTGTTCACGCTGGACGTTGATGAACGCTGTTCCGCGTCGACCAAGAAATCGATAGTGACACCCGGTTGTGTGCGGTCCAAATAGAAATTGCGAAAGTTGCCCTCCACGTTTTCAGCGACCCACCACGTCCCATCTTTCGCTTGCCCAACTTGGTCAAGTAAACCGTCGCCATTCAGGTCTGAGATATGTACGTTTCGCCATTGCGCGGTCTCAATCCAGCCAGTGGCCCAACGCCACGAATGAAACTCACCGCCGGTCTCGTTTGTGACTGACGTAGCAACGTGCAAAGTGCCTTCGCTGCTGCGTCCGATAATGTCTTCCTGTCCGTCGCTATTGAAGTCTGCGACGCGAACATCGTGCCACCCCGTTCCCATCTTCCAGTGCCCCCAATAGCTAGCACTCTTCATCCCGGTTTCGGTACCCTGCCAGACCCACCAGGTTCGATCCGGTGCCCTCGCAGCCACGTCGGGCCTTCCGTCACCCGAGTAATCGCCGACAAGGACGTCCTGCCAATCAAAGACAGCGTAGGGTCCCCATGGAAGCGTTTCGAAGGCAGATCCGTTACTGCGCATCAATAGCCAACGCCCAGACGCGTCCGCTTTCATCAGGTCCGTGCGTCCGTCTTGGTCAAAGTCACCGACCAACAGATCGGATGCCTGAGAGTCTTGGGATTGTCCCCACACTTCGTTGCGAAATCCAAAGTCATAATTGTTCAGTGAGACATTGATCCGATTGCTTTGGCCGTCGAATGAA
>CAYQMZ010000499.1:5804-6216 GCA_964418725.1 uncultured Pirellulaceae bacterium | reverse complement strand
GGCTAGAACTGAAGTCTGCAGACGGGCCTACGATTCTTGCCGGGGACGTTGATCTCAACGGAGAAGTTGCATTCGCGGATTTTCTGCAGCTCTCGAACAACTTTGGCAATACCGAGGCGACTTGGAGCCAAGGAAACTTTGACGGCCAGGGCGGAACTGCATTCGCTGACTTCCTAGCCTTGTCTACAAACTTCGGCGTCACCGCAGAAACGCAGGCAGTGCCGGAACCGGCCACCGTTTGTTACCTAATCACGGTGCCACTGTTGCTTACGTTCCGTCGACGAAGGTGACCTAAAGCGGACGGATTCAATTCGTCGAAGACGCAATCAGATCACATGGGAAGCGGAGCCAATTGAGGCTCCGTTTTTCTTTGGCAGGACGCTTTCGTGCTCCCGCTTGGGCAGATCAGCTG
>CAYQMZ010000499.1:4659-5794 GCA_964418725.1 uncultured Pirellulaceae bacterium | reverse complement strand
TCACGCTGCCACTGTTGCTTACGTTCCGTCGACGAAGATGACCCAGAGCAGACGGATTCAATTCGTCAAAGACGCATTCAGATTACTGGGAAGCGGAGCCGATTGAGGCTCCGTTTTCGTTGGCAAATCGCTTTCGTGCTCCGGCTCGGGCAGATCAGCTGAGCAGCTTGGGTCTCGCGGCCGACGGGAATGCTTGCGCTGATATTCGCACGATCAGACGTCCGACGGCCGTGGATCTCGCGAAGGACAACCGCTTGTTTCGGGGAAATTGGGGGATTGACGTCCATCTTGACGCCGCAAATACCCCAAGTTAGGGTCAGTAATCCCCCTAATCCGTTCACCGGCAGTTTTCTAGGTAAATGCCTTACCGACTTTGCGTTTGGGATCCACACATGCAAAACCGCTCGACGCTCTCATACTCTACCAGCTTGATTTGCCTCCTAGTCTGTTCGTTCGGAACCGCTCGAGCACTGGCCCAGGAGGTTCCAGTGACTCTCACATCAAGAGCATCACTCCGATCAGCACAGATCGACGTCGAATTCTCTATGGAGATCTGCGACGAAGTTAGCTGCGAGTCTTTTTCCTTCCTCGCTCCTGTGTTTCAAGACGATGCGACGTCGACGGCGTCACCAGGATTCAATGCGTTGCTTGATGCGAATCCAACCATTCGAACGAGTGTCACCTACGACGGTAATGACGTGGCCATCAACGACAATCGCGTTGGCGTCAGCATGCAACACCAATTGAGAGATCCTGTTAGCGGCGAAATCAGCACCTCGACGTCCAACGGCAGTCTCTCGCTGTTCAACTCTGGAACGAACACCAATTTGCCCTCCGACTCGATGTCCGGCTTTGGGTTCATTGAAGACCTTGATGGTATCCGCGCAATTCCCGAGCTGATCGATCCGTCAGTCGGCGAACCGCCGATATTCGAGTTCGACCCGTTCGACGCTTACGATCCGTTTACAGGAAATTCGTTCGAACAAATACTTGGGCCAGAGGTTGCGGACCAACTGAGTCAGAACATCTACTTTGCCGGATTCCTGCCCGAGCTTTACGACGTCGGCTATCACTCCATGAGCCTGGTCGACAATGAGGGTGACTTGCTGACCAGCCACAACGACACTTACACACC
>CAYQMZ010000499.1:2353-4559 GCA_964418725.1 uncultured Pirellulaceae bacterium | reverse complement strand
ATTGACGGAGAAGAGTTCGGCCTTGACGACAACTTCTTCTTTAGCAACGTCTCGATGAGCCAACGCGTGGCTTACGATCCGGTGATCGCAATTGGCTACGAGTACGAACTTACGGATGCCGCCGAGGGAAGCGCGTTTGCCGACATCCGCCTTCCCACTGTCGGCGACGACAACGAATACGAGATCGCGATTTTCGATTCTCGCACAGGCGAGTACATGGATCCCGTTGCCCTGAAGGCCGGAGAGACGTTTGATCACACCGCCTTCGACTTTCCCGTCACCAAATTCTCAATCTTGGGGATCGACACTTCAGAAATGGTCGATCCAGATAACGGAAGGGCATTTCCCGCTCTGATCGGTTTCGTGGGCGAGGGATCTGGCACACTGCGACAAACGCCGCTCGTTGTGGATATCGCTAATGGTTGCGTTGTTCCCGACGGAGTGATCCCGGGTGACCTGAACAGCGACGGCGAAGTTGCGTTTACCGATTTCCTTGTGTTCTCGGCAAACTTCGGAGCCACGGATGTCGGCTACGCCCAAGGTGACATTAATTGTGATGGCGAAGTCGCGTTTACCGATTTCCTCGTGTTTTCCGCGAACTTTGGCCAGACGTCAGCAACCACCGCATCGGTGCCAGAGCCTTCCGCCGGGATGCTTGCTCTGCTGTGCAGACTCGCGTTTGTCAGGCGTCGTAAGGCCTGAGTTCCTACTGACACTGCTTCGATTGTTTGGATGATTGTGGTCGGCCCGGGCGGCCGACCGAATCACTGGGCGTGAGCTTCGAACAATACCGCGTTACATCCAGCCGTCTGGCGAGCGGTAGCAGTAAGCAAACGCTACTACCGTTATGGGGTAGACTGCAGTAGCTAAGCCACAACCGACGGATCAGGTCCATGATTGAACTCCATACGATTGACGCCTTCAACAAATGGATGGTTGACGGAGCGCACCCGGCAGCTGCCGTCCAAGGATTAGACCTCAGGCCTCATACCGAAGCTTTGAAGTCAACCTCGTTTACTGGTTCGATTTTCCTTAGCTGCTCATTGTCCCCTGAAGGTGCCGTAGCCGTTTTTGAAAACGGCGGCATCGTCATTCCAAACAGTCCATCATTCCTATTTCCTGCGCATCGCAAGTCGCTCTATTCGGTTTCGGAACTGTTCGCTGGCTATGACCATGGCGACGTGAACGGGTACCACAAGACGTACGACTACTCTGTGTACCTGGAGTACAAAAAAGACGGTTCCTTAGATGTTCCTTTGAACGTCGGGCTGTACCGACGGCTACACGATCACAGCATCACCGATGCACTGAACGACGCCATCAAAGGACGTAAGGTCGTAGCAGTCATGGGTGGACACGGAATGGAACGCCGTGATCCGTACTACACAAAAGTTGCGAAGCTCTCACGACGTCTCACAAAAGACGGGTTCCTGCTGGTCAGTGGTGGCGGCCCCGGTGCGATGGAAGCGACGCACCTAGGTGCTTACTTTGCCACACGCTCAGAAAAAGACCTCGTTGCGGCCATAAACTCCTTCAAGAAACGACCGCAGGGCGCACCTGACGGGAAGGAATATGCAGACGCAGATTGGCTTCAACGTGCCTGGAATGTGAGAAAGAAATACCCCCTTTCGTCCGCGGCTGAAAAACGTTGCATGAGCATTGGAATACCGACATGGTTCTACGGTCATGAGCCACCAGCTCCCTTTGCAACCCATATCGCGAAGTACTTCGCAAATAGCATCCGAGAAGATGGCCTATTGATGATCGCGAAACACGGAGTCATCTTCGCGCCCGGAAGCGCCGGGACACGGCAAGAGATTTTCCAAGACGCCGCGCAGAATCACTACTGCACGTCCGGCCACTATTCGCCGATGATCCTGCTAGGCAAAGACTATTGGACCGGCAATGGCCCCGAAGCATATTCGTATCCTGTCTGGCAACTGCTACAAAAGACAGCAAGCCCCAAGTACAAGAAGCTGTTGACGCTCACAGATCAGCTCACGGATATTGTCACCGCAGTGAAGAAGTACAATCCAGCAGATCACACCAAATCGTAGGCTTGCGAAAACACAACTTCCGTAATACGGGAATGCGGTCTCAAATGTCTAACTTCTGCCCATCCCTTTACCTTGCCCATGACATGGTTTGAATCACTGACCGGGTTCCAAGAGGAGACCGGCACTGACGTTCGTTCCAAGCTTCAAAT
>CAYQMZ010000499.1:0-2343 GCA_964418725.1 uncultured Pirellulaceae bacterium | reverse complement strand
CGGTTAACGTCGAACGCGAACAACCGGTCTTTTGAAGTGGGGACGTTTTCGACGCCATCGCTGTACGATTTACGACGCCAAACGACTGCAAGGAGTGGCCAAAACATTCGCATCGCAGAACTCGTTGGCGACGTTCGGTCTCTGCACCAAGATTCCGCTAATGAGAATGCGGTTTTCCAGGTCGCCTCGCAGTTCAACTGCCTCGAAATGGCAGCACCACACGCCATCCCCGAAGATGGTGTGGGCATCTACGAAAACGACTGGACGCAAGGACCGGCCTGTTCCATCTGCGCTGGTGCCGGCACGATTTATCGAAACTATTTCGCGGATGTGAACGGTCATCTCGGTCAAAGCCGCGACAATCAAATTGATTGCCTTTCGGAGATCGAGCAACATTTTGGTGGCGGTCACTGGCACATGCAGAACGGCTACTGCTTCCCAACTTCCGCTGGCCTTGCCGACATCGAAGCTCAACTCTCCGCGTGCAACGAGCAAGCACTCGACAACATTCGAGGAAAGCTCAAGGTTGGCGTTCAATCGAAGACCCAGGTCACGATCGGTGATGCCACACACTTGGTCACACAGGTTTTCTGTTCAGCTCTTCCGATTGCCTATTCAGACATTCCCTCATCCGACTGGGATCACTTCCCACGACTCATTCTCGACGCGACCTACGAAGCAACCTTTCACGTTGCAGTGCAGAATCTGGCCGACACCGACTGTAACAGACTGTTCCTAACACCGGTTGGCGGCGGTGTGTTTGGGAACCGTTTGGATTGGATACTGGCCTCGATCCGCAGATCACTCGATCTATTCGCTTGGGCGGAACTTGATGTGTACATCGTTAGCTATGGGGCATCGAAGCCTGAGGTGGCTCAGTTCCTCGCGTCACGCTGACGATCAGTGGACGGATGCCGCGTTCAACCGCCGGCGTTCAATAGCCGCTTATACCAACACGCCTCACAGCAAACTGTGGAACAAAGGGCGGCCCTGAAACCGCCCTCGCATCCCCAAACTACTCACATCATTTCAACGCGGCCAGATCTGCACCGTGATTGATGTGCAACACTTCGCCATCCAGCACCAACGCAGGTACAGACTTCACACCAGCGTTCTCGGCTTCTGCTATTCGAGATTCAGTTTCTCCTAGGTGAACAACCTCTACTTCGTACATACTACGATTCAGGGCACCAACGATCGCGTTTTCCGCAGAGACGCACACAGGGCACCCTGCATGATAAAACTTGGCTGACTTCGACATGATAGACTCCTTGCTCAGTTGACTAAAAACGAAATACTCAACTGAACGTTAGTGGCGAGAGATTCGACATCAACCACGCACTTATTTGTGCGGTACGTACCAAATGGAAACAAATAAAAACGCTACGCGTATATCCGTGGCAGAAATTTTCGAAAAATGCATCGGCTGCAAGTGGACGATGCACGTCCTTGCCCAGATTCGCACCGGAGTTCATCGGCCAGGACAACTTCAACGAACAGCAGACGGACTCACCACGAAGGTGCTAAACGATCGACTTACCAAACTTGTCAATCTTCAAATCGTGGAGCGTGAATCGTTCCCCGAAGTACCACCCCGCGTCGAATACCGCCTGACGAACTTCGGACAACAGTTCGTGCAGATATTCGACCAGATCGAAGAACTTCAACGACAGTTTGGGCACACGGTCCAAGCCGCACCAAAAACATCGGAATGACGCGTTGGTCGCTCGTTGGGCTGTGGCAGTGCCCACGGATCCGATTACTAGATGAGCCAAGAGGACAACTTCAATAGGATCACAAAATGACTCCACAGCGCGAGATCCTACCGGTGGTGACGGAACAGATCCTGGCACTTCACCCTGATTGCTCGATCATACTGATTGGCAGCGTCGCACGCGCTGAAGAGAGGCCTGAGAGTTCAGATTTAGACCTGAACGTTTTCTTCCCAACCGAGCCTACACCAAGTATCTGGATCGACGAAGAGAATCGTTGGCAGTTGCAAGTCAAACATACGATCGGCGGTATTCGTATTGATGTCGCCTGGGAGACGCTGAATTATCTCGAAGAGCACATGAAAACGGACGGACCGTTCTGGATTATCTCGTGCGGCGAGATTGTGCACGACCCAAGCAAAAGAATTGAGCCATGCCTGCAGGTTGCCCGAGATTGGACCGAACGGAACGCCGAACTTTGTCAGCAACTGGAAGTAGACTTTCGAGCTGCTAAGGCCAAGCAACTTGCTCGGCGAAACGCAAATGGCAAGTAGCTCCCGAATTCAACCGACTCGGCTGCAAAACACTGCCCAGCGGTCAGATTTGTCGCCAGCTGAGAATGCGCGATAAA
>CAYQMZ010000498.1:0-6223 GCA_964418725.1 uncultured Pirellulaceae bacterium | reverse complement strand
CCCGGAGATCGAGTGGAACGAGTGACTGGCGGAGAGCTGGAGCGAAATCAGTTCTCAACTGAAGCAGAGATCTCCCCACAGTGCAATGTTGACGACGGGCCACTTCCACATGGAAAGCTGAGCCGGCATTTCCGTTAGTTGACGCAATGCACTCGGATCAAAAACGGCACGAGCAAATTCGCTATTCAGCAGCTTGCTGTCCAGCCAGGATTTCCAAGTGCCATGCAACCAAATTGGCAACGGCGTTGGGAAACTGGCCTTCGGACGGCGAGCCAGTTTGGCTGGCATCAGGCGATCGGCCAGTGCGTGGATCAATCGCTTGGGACGCAAGCTGCCGCGTTGCGCAAGATCAAGTGATGATCGCCACGGAGTCTGTTCGTCGGGGCAAACGTCGATGCGATACGACATAGGCAGTCGGAACAGCCGTTCCACCAAAATATGATCCGCGTACGGAACGCGTGACTCCAGCCCTTCCAACATCGTTGCGCTGTCGAGTCGTGAAAGCAGGTTTTCAAGGTTGGAACGCATCAGAATGTGAGCGGTCTTTTCCGTCGTTTGCATACCTTCCAACTCCGCGAATCGTGCGTCGTAGTAGTTTCGCACAACATGATCGTCGGTGTCTGACCACAATGAGGAATGCATCAGGCAGCGTTGGGCCGAGATCGGAATTAGTCCGTTGCAAGCGAGATACAATTCTCCCGGCGTTGACGGCGCGTGGTCACCGTACTGCCGCTGCAGGCTACTCGCCGCGATCTCGGCGTTGGAAGCATCCAACGAACCCATCGATTTCAGTAGATCGAAGTCTGCGCCTGACCAGTGCGGTACTTGGTAGCCACAACACGCCTCGTCCGCACCTTCTCCTCCGAGGGCGACGCCGACGGTCTGCTTCAAGTTCCGGGCTAGGTGATTTATGATCGTGTCAGTGGGTGTTGAGACCGGCGTCTCATACTCCGTAACCAATCGTTGCCAGCCGCTTAGGTAGGTGTCGGAATCAAGCTTCACTTCTTCATAGTTCAGCCCGTTTTCTTCGGCACACGCCTTGGCAAATTCGAAGTCGCTGCCGTCTGTCGGGAACGCCTCGTCCGTTCCTCCGCCACAGCGAGCGTCAAAAGCAGAATTTGTTTCACCCTTGATCATGTACGCGAGCGAGTTTGAGTCGACGCCGCCGCTCAACATCATGCCAACGGGAACATCGCTAATCAGGCGGATCGCCACCGCCTCACGAAGAGTCGATTGCAGTTCGTCGACGGCTTCTTCGAAACCAATGTCCGAAGTTTCGTCGGAGGTCGGAGCTGTCCAGTAAGTCGACTTGCGGATCTGCCCGGCTTTGAACGAAACCATCTGGGCTGGTTGGACCGCAGAAATTCCTGAGAACACAGTTTGTTCGCCGAAGGTCAGCCGAAGCGTTGACATATAGTGCCGAAGCGTGGCAAGGTCCGGTTGGCTGCTGAACTTCGGATGCTGGCGAATAGCGGCGATGGTGCTGGCAAATACAATCTCGTTGTTGACCGAGCTCCAAAACAGCGGTTTCACGCCGAAACGATCGCGGACCAACGTTAGCTCTTGCTCATGAAAATCGTAAACGCCGAATGCAAACATTCCGCGTAGCTTCGATACACATTCCGGTCCCCACTCCTGCCATGCCGTCGCAAGTGTTTCGGTGTCGCAGTGCGTCTTGAATGTGTAGCCCGCAGCGCGTAGCTCCTCGCGCAAGGCAGCATCGTTGTAGATTTCGCCGTTGTACGAAAAGACGTAACGGCCACTGGGTGACAGGATCGGCTGCTTCCCTCCCGCTTTGTCTCGTATGGCTAATCGGCGGTGGGCGAAAATGATGTTCCTGAATTTGTATGTCGTTGCATCATCGGGGCCCCGCGAAGCCATCCGATCACGCATGCGACAAACCTCCTTCTCTGAAAGGGAAGGAAGACAATTTTCAACAGCGACTATACCAAGGATTCCACACATGCCTTATCTAGTCGTCACCGCTTAACGAGAGATTGACGAACAGCGAAAAAAGGTGCTTTGCGTCGCCTTTGCTGAACGCCGCTGTTGTGGCGGTGGTGTGGCAGAATCTAAATGCAAAAACGTCACCTCACGGATGCGTTTTGTGGCCGACGCTTACACGAGAGAGGCAATTGTAGAACTTCAGGATTGAAGTCTGGAATGCGAGAGTAAGCACGCGCGAGTTCACTAGAAGAGCGGAGAGGGCTTCGCGCGTGGTGCTTCGTCAGGCTCGGTCTATCGACCAGACATGCGGTTCTTCGATTTCGTTGGCGGACGACCCTTGGGGCGGTACCCTTTGCCTGGTGCGTTGCGCGACTGTCTGGCTTTCTTGCCGGACTTCTTCTTGCCTTTGGGTTTGTCCATGGAGTGGACGTACTCACCGCGAAACCGCTTACTTGCATCTTTGCGACGTGCGTGGATGGCCTCTTTGGGCGGTGATGATGGGATGAGGCTGTCGCAGTCGTTGCCGATTAAGTCTTGGCGACCGGCTTTCTCGAGCGCCTTGCGAACTTCGAAGTAATTCTCCGGTTTGAAGAATTGCATCAACGCACGCTGCAGTTTGCGGTCTTTCAACTGTTTCGCGATGGCGACCGGCTTCTTGCTGAACGGGTCGACCCCCGTGTAATACATTGCCGTGGCCACATCAAAGGGAGCTGGGATGAAGTCTTGGACTTGGTCGGGCTTGTAGCCGTTTTGCTTCAAAAAGACGGCCAAGTGAATCATCGAATCAAGGTCACTGCCGGGGTGGCTGGCAATGAAGTACGGGATGATGTACTGCTTCTTGCCGGCCTTCTTCGATTCGTCATTGAAGATCTCGGTGAACTCTTCAAAATCGTCGTTGCTTGGCTTGCGCATGTTGTCCAGCACGTCTGGATCTGTATGCTCTGGTGCTACTTTTAGGTGACCACCCACGTGATGTCGCACCAGATCCCGCATGTATTCGGGTGAGCGACGTGCCAAGTCCATTCGAATTCCACTAGCGACAAGTACCTTCTTTACGCCTTTGGTTTCGCGGGCTTCCTTCATTAGGTCGATCAGTGGTGCGTGATCGGTGCCCAGCAGTTTGCAGATCTTGGGGTGCACGCACGACTGTCGGCGGCATACGGCCTCAACCTCTGGCTTGAGGCATTTCATTTCATACATGTTGGCGGTCGGGCCACCAATGTCACTGACCGTGCCTTTGAATTCGTCCGACTTGGCCATCGTGCGGATCTCACTCATGATCGATTCCTTCGATCGGCTCTGAATGATCCTGCCTTGATGGGCGGTAATCGAACAGAAAGTGCAGCCACCGAAGCAGCCACGCATGATCGTGACGGAATCCTTGATCATGTTGTGAGCTGGAATCGGATCTTTGTATATCGGGTGCGGTCGCCGCGTGTATGGCAGGCCGTAGATCCGATCCATTACGGATTGCGACACAGGCAGGGGAGGTGGGTTACAGACGACGGCTTGGCGATCGTGGAATTGAACCAAGCGGCGAGCGTTGTACGGATTGGTCTCGTTGTGAATGATCTTGGTCGCTTCAGCGAAATCCATCTTGTCATCGCGTACCTGCTCGAAGCTTGGCAGGGTCAGCGCATCTTCGGGTGGGGTTTCACTGGCTCCCATGGCGTAAGCGATTCCGCGCATGTCGCGCAAGTCTTTTACCGTCTCGCCGTCGTTGAGGCGGCGGGCGATCTCGACGATCGTGTCTTCTCCCATTCCGTAAGCGACGAGATCGGCTTTGCAGTCGAGCAAGATCGATCGACGTACTTTGTCACTCCAGTAGTCGTAATGAGCGAGGCGTCTCAGCGATGCTTCAACGCCACCGGCGATTACCGGGACTCCCTTGTACGCTTCTCGCGCTCGTTGGCAATAAGAGAGCGTTGCGCGGTCTGGACGCAAGCCGATACGACCACCCGGCGAGTACGCATCGTTGTTTCGTACTTTCTTGTTTGCCGTGTAGTGATTGATCATCGAGTCCATGTTGCCGGCGCTGATTGCGTAGAACAGCCGTGGCTTGCCAAACCGACGCCAGTCTTCGCAGCTCTTCCAGTCCGGCTGGCTGATGATGCCAATGCGAAAACCCGCCGCTTCGAGGACTCGCCCCAAGATGGCCATCGCCATGCTGGGATGATCCACATAGGCGTCGCCAGTTACGAAGACGATGTCAGCCTCGTCCCAGCCACGCTCCTCCATTTCCTTCATGGACATTGGCAGAGGCCGTGAAGCATTGAGCTCCAACTGGACAAGCGGCAAATCCTTGAGCTCGTCGGCGGTCTGACCTGGGGCGGGACGTTTTTCGATAATCGGTAGCGCAGGAAAACTCATGGCGAGATTATAGGTACCAGGCAGCAAATCGTCGCGGCGTTTTCTGCGGTCTTCGGGATGGTATTGGTGTGGCGGAGTGGAAATTTGATGATTGAGCCCGGGAAACTGCAACCTGCGATGGAGAATTCCATTACGCTACCCGGATCTGAAATCAAGAAACCCTGACGCCTTAACGGAAATTCCGACATGCATCGATTTTTCCTCGCAACGGTTCATTGTCTGAGCGCACCCGTCCTACTGGTCTGTCTGTTGGGCAGTTTGGCCAGCGCCGCGAAACCGAACATCCTCTTCATCGCGATTGATGACCAGAACGACTGGTTTGGCTGCCTGGAAGGACATCCGCAGGCACAGACGCCAAATATCGATCGTCTGGCGGCAAGGGGAACCCTGTTTACCAACGCGCATTGCCAGTCGCCGCTGTGCAACTCGTCTCGTACCAGCCTGATGACGGGGCTACGGCCATCGACAACCGGAATTTATGGCTTGGCTCCGTGGTTTCGGAACGTTGACGAATTCAAGGACGTCGTGGCGCTCCCCCAGTATCTCGCCAAGCACGGTTACCGAACGTACTCGACCGGCAAGATCTACCACGGAGGCTATGGGCGTAAGAAGAATGATCGAGAGTTTGAAGAATTGGGACCGCCAGCAGGTGTTGGCGTAAAGCCACCCAAGAAACTTGTCACGACCCCCGCACCGCATCCGCTGGTGGATTGGGGTGTGTTTCCTCACAAGGATGAAGATAAGGGAGACTGGAAGGTTGCGAGTTGGGCTGTTGAGAAACTAAATGAACAGCCTAAGGAGCCATTTTTCCTGTCGTGTGGTTTCTTTCTGCCGCACGTTCCCTGTTACGCGACACAGAAGTGGTTTGATCTTTACCCCGAGGACACCCTGGTTCTGCCCCCATATCGCGCCGACGACCGCGCTGATACGCCGCGATTTTCGTGGTACTTGCACTGGAAGCTACCCGAACCACGCATGAAGTTTCTGAAGGAATCAGGCGAGTGGAAGAACCTTGTGCGATCCTATTTGGCTTGTACTAGTTTCGTGGACAGCCAAGTGGGCAGAGTTCTCGACGCTCTGAAGAGCAATAGCTTGGAAGAAAATACGATCGTCGTCCTGTGGTCTGATCACGGTTGGCACTTGGGTGAAAAGGACATTACCGGCAAAAATACGTTGTGGGATCGGTCGACGCGTGTGCCTCTGATTTTCGCTGGCCCTGGTGTCACCGCGGAGGCGAAGTGTTCGCGGCCTGCTGAGCTGCTGGACATGTATCCGACGCTGCTGGATCTGTGCGAGTTGCCAGCGAATGAAAAACTAGAGGGTATCAGTCTAAGGGCACAGTTGCGTGATGCGGCAGCTCCTCGGGAGCGTCCGGCGATCACCACCCACAATCATGACAATCATGGAGTTCGCAGCGAGCGATACCGCTACATAGTCTATGCCGATGGCAGCGAGGAACTGTACGACATGCAGGCTGATCCTAATGAGTGGGACAATCTGATTGGCAATGATCAGTTCGCCTCGGTCGTCAAGCAGCATCGTCGTTGGCTACCTGAAACCAACCGTAAACCTGCCCCGGGTAGTCGATCGCGCATCCTCACCCGAGACGAAAACGGCACGGTTATTTGGCAGGGCGAGGAAGTCGGAGAAAAGGATCCAATTCCGGAGCTGTAGCGTGGCGGAATTGGCATCGCCGTCCCAACTGCTGGAAGTCTACGAATTTCCCGACAGCGAGTGCTTGATGGATCTCGCAGTCTGCCACAGCCGATCGCGAGCTTTTGACGTCACGTGATTGGCCACGGCCTGCACACGATGCTGGGCGGACGGCTCCGCCGAAAGTTTGGCTTTGTATGGCTCGTCGCCTCGCAGATAATCGACGACGCGCAGTTTGCGGTCGATCGCACAT
>CAYQMZ010000497.1:0-6225 GCA_964418725.1 uncultured Pirellulaceae bacterium | reverse complement strand
CTTTCCCGTTCGCGACTTAGGCTGCACGTTAAAGGTGATGACGAAGCAAGTGGCACAGGATCTGAACTTATATGGCGAGATGCATCGCTTTATTCCCATTCTGGCACACTGGCAGGGCGCGAAGTGTGTTGAAGTCGAGACTCGTCACCATCCTCGTCGATTTGGCGTGACGAAGTACGGTTTGTCTAGGACTTTCAAGGTCCTGTTGGATTTGCTTACCGTGAAGTACTTGATTCAGTACTCGACGTCCCCAATGCGTCTGTTCGGGTCGATCGGTTTCGGTTGCACTCTGCTGGCAACCATCGCCGGGATGGCGGTGCTGACGATGAAGCTACTGGCGAAGTTCGATATGTCCGGCAATCCGTTGCTATACGTCTCGCTGTTTGGATTCATGATCGGACTGC
The DNA here is from genome assembly GCA_964418725.1 of uncultured Pirellulaceae bacterium. Classification (GTDB taxonomy): domain Bacteria; phylum Planctomycetota; class Planctomycetia; order Pirellulales; family Pirellulaceae; genus CAYNJG01. Next base: position 5,821 of record CAYQMZ010000497.1, on the reverse strand, counting down.
AATTCATTTCGCTAGGCCTATTGGGGGAAATGAACGCACGAATCTACTACGAGAGTCAAGATCGCAAGCCGTACACGATCCGCGAATCGCGTGGTCGTGGGTTAACCGGCAATGAAGCTAGGCACCGTGCTGCGTAGCTTTCGGTTGGAGTGCTCGCGAGTGGTAATTCGCGTGACGGTATCTCGCCAACTCGGAATTGTCGTACGCGGAGCTAGAGGCGATTTGCGATGCACCACTGCATCGTTGAACTTCGTACGAGATGTGACCTACAACGCACCCTGCATCGTTTTGTACAAATCCAAATCCTCGCGCCCGGCGATAGCGGTGAAGATGTCGCGGATCTGCTCGAGACCGAGTGAGAGTAAGAAGTTCGAGTTTCGGCCAAACGACTTGCTGCCGATCACGTAGAAGTTTGGTTCTTCCACTTGCAATGCGTCGATGCCAGGTGACTGTTGGTCCAGTGCATCGACTTGCCCGATCTCGCTAAGCCACGCCGACACGCCGACAGGAGCTTGTTTCTTCGAGCATAGGGCCACTTGCAACTCTTCGTGAATTGCGTGGTTGGGGCGATAGCCAACGTTAGCGATGACTGCGTCGAACTCGTGCTGCCCACTAATTTTGCCGCCCAGCGTGACCTGGAACTTTTGATTCACTTCGTCGTACTGGATTGCCAAGATTGAAGTCTGGTCGTAACTTTCCACGTTTGCATTGTTGGCTGCGTGGGCTAATTCGGAGCGTGCTGATAGCCTGTCGTCAGCGTGCTGAGGAATAGGGCCTTCCGATGGACTTTCACGACGCGTTACCCAAGTAACTTTTGTCGAGGTGGTTTCGGAGAGCTTACTGAGTGCCACGATGTTCGAGGCTGCTGAATACCCGCTGCCAACAACCAAGACATGTTTGTCGGCAAATGCCGCTTGGTCTGCTCCCAACACGTCGGGAACCTGGAAACAGATTTTCGAGCGACATGCGAGTTCACCCACGGCAGGGATGCCACCATGACCGAGGAAGTTGGGTTGGTTGAATACACCAGTGGTGTCGATCACGACGTCCGCATCAATCACATCTTCGTCGCCCGACGGCATTCTGACGAATACGCGAAAACGGAATTCGGATCGGTCGAGTTCCGTGCCGGGTTGAGGGTCCGTCTTTAGAATCCCGTCACGTCCAACACGAATCACTTCGACGCCTTCATGGATGCAGCCTGCAAGGAGATCACTTTCGGCGAGCGGGACTAAATACTTGTCGGCGAATTCGGCGCCGGTAAGTAACGCGTCGGCTGCAGGCAAGCTTGAGTCTTCGACTTGAGCCTGAAGTGCCGCCGCCCCTAGCGAAGATCGATTCATTCCGAATGGGCTGAACATCCGCACGTGGCCCCACTGTCGGACGTTGTCGGCGACTCGCGACTTTTCAACGACGGCCACTTCGTATCCCAGGTATCGGGCGTACAGTGCAGCTTCCAGTCCGATTGGACCTGCTCCTAGTACAACGATACGTGGAACGAAATCGGGATCGAACTCTTCTTCGGACATCAGAAAGCTCTGGCTATTCGGCGGCTAACGACTAACGCGGAACGCACTAGCGTTCGACGGAGGCGTATCATGCAACAAAAGATCTGCCATGAACACTGCAGTTCCCGGCGAAAGGTGCAGTCCGCTGCGATAGTGACCGGTCGCGACCGATAGATTGTTGAACCCAGGAATACGCCCCATGAATGGCAACCCGTCCGGCGTCTTGGGACGCAGCCCGGCCCATGCATTGGCGACTTTGCAATCGGCTAACTCTGGCAAGAGATTCACTGCGTAAGCTCTCAATTCAGCGATTGCCTCGTCGGTCGTCGCTAAGTCAAAACCCACGTCTTCCACCGTCGCGCCGGTGAGCAGGTGTCCGTCTTCTCGAGGCACCAGATAGCGTAGGCCCTCGTTGATCACACGCTTTACGAGTGGACCAGCCGTCTTCCAGAGGATTAGCTGGCCTCGCCATGGCTCAACGGGGATGTTGATGCCCAGCGGTGTCACGAGTTCTGTGATCCACGGTCCACAGCAAAGGATGACCTCGTTCGCTGAAATCGTCTGCTGCTCTGCGAGGACTCCACGGACAGAGTCAGATTGGACGTCAAGCGAGGTGACGTTAACGTACTCGTGAAATTCCACGCCGCGTTTTCGACAGGCTTCCGTGAGGGCTCGCAGGTGGTGAGGAGAGCGGATTTGCATCTCATGAGGCAAATGAAACGCACACTTGATTTCGGCGGCGATCGAACCAAGTGGTGGCTCCAGGCTTACGAGCTCGTCAACTGTTAGGTCGTTGACTTCTACACCATCGTCACGCGCCCACTGCATTGCACCTCGTAATGAAGCTGCCTCACCTTCATTACGAGCGAAGTAAATGCCGCCGCACTGACGCAGTTGGTTGTCGATGCCCGTTTCTTCAAGAAGTCGTGTCGACCACTCAGTGTGAAGACGATGGCTTAGTGTTCGCAACTGCTCAAGCGAGTCGTGCTTGGAGCCAACAAGGGGAGGCGGGAATATGCCAGCGCCGACAAAAGAGGTTGCGCGGCCGAGCTGCTGTCGGTCGACGACGCATACCTGCTTTCCACGTGAAGCCAGTTCCCAGGCGATGGAAAGGCCGACGACACCGCCGCCAATGATGAGAAATTCGTGTTGCAACCGACCTGCGCTCTGACTGGACTTCCTGCATGAGTTGCCGCAGATGCCTGCTAGACACCTGCGGCCACCAACTCGCTACAGTTTCACAGCCACTTGATCGGTTTGTCAACGACCCCGGCCGTGCGTGCGACAGTCACGCAACGTTGCGAGGGTTCGTTCGGACAGCAAGTCTCAGCTTTCACTCTGCGAAGGCCTATCTTCCGGATGGACCTTTCTTCCACCCCGGTCGGCTCTGGCTGCGATGCCCACGGAGTGAGGGCCCCAGGGTTTCACATCGCCAAGAGTTCGAACTACTTCGACTGACCGACTTTTGAAACAGCGGCCGCGATATCCTTGGCTTGGTGTCTCTCGCGGTAGCCATCGAAGAACAGCTTGGCCTGGATGACGCCATCCTCGCCAATGATGATCGTTCCCGGGTGCGGGACGCCGTCGATGCGACTGCCCTTTACCTTTTTATTGCGAATCCCGAAGTCCTCCATGGTTCGACTTCCCGGGTCGGATAGCAACGGAAACTTGATTTTGCCGGACTTAGCAAAATCTCTCAGGACTGCGACGCCGTCGTAGCTGATCGCCGCGACCTGCACTCCTGCTTCCTTCAGCATGTCGGCATCCTTTTGCAACTGAACCAGTTGCCGCTGGCAGAAGGGTCACCATTGGGCAGAACGGTGGAATACCAATGCGACCGGTCCGTTTTTCAGCATCTTGGATAGTTGTTGCTTTTTCCCGTCTTGATCGTTCAATACGAATTCTGGAGCCTTCTTGCCGACTTCTAAGCCAGGTGAAAAATCCGCCTTTTGAGCCGCGACTGGGCTGGTTGCGACCGCGACGAAGCCGGCCGTAACCAGCGAAAACAGCATTGATGAAACGAAACGCATTCGTTTGCCTCCCTTTGATGAAGCCCAAGTTGTAGGGCCGAACAGATTGCTTTTCGACTAAAGAGAACCGATCAAGCCTCGAGCAGCGAGTATATCTTGTGCGTTGCTTGGCGGTACCACTGGGCGTTTTGGCCGTACGGGACTATACAAACCTAGAGGTTTTTTCTTTCGATTTGCGGCGGGTACGTCCGCCGAATGGATCGAATTTGCGGTTGCCACTTGCGCAGCGGCCAACCGAGTCCGGTACCTTTCAGCAGTAAGCAATGGCATGCCCGAAGGTCACACGATACATCGACTAGCTCGCGACCATACGCGGGACTTTGTTGGTCAAAAACTAAAGCTGTCGTCTCCGCAGGGGCGGTTCGCTGACGAAGCTGAGTTGCTTAGCGGCAAAAAGTTGAAAGGGATTCAGGCTCACGGAAAGCATCTCTGCTACGAGTTTCCTGCTAACCGCTACGTCCACATCCATCTTGGCCTGTACGGCAAGTTCAGACCGCATAAGCTCCCAGCCCCCGAGCCGCGTGGAGCAGTGCGTCTACGCGTTATCGGGACGGCCAAGGCCTTTGATTTGAACGGACCAAATTGTTGCGAACTCATTTCAAAAGCTGATTGGGAGAAGATTCAAGATCGGCTTGGTCCAGATCCGTTGAGGAAAGACGCAAACCCGGAGAAGGTCTGGAACAAAATTTCCAAGAGTCGGCAGGCCATTGGCAAGCTGTTGATGGACCAGTCTGTGGTAGCGGGCGTTGGAAACGTATATCGCGCCGAAGTTTTATTCCTGTTGGGAATTCATCCGGAGCGAGCGGGGAAAGACGTTGAGCGGTCTGAGTTTGACGCACTTTGGAAATTGCTAGTGGAGCTCTTGGAGATTGGCGTGAAGTACAACCGGATCATCATTGCGGATCCGAAAGATATCGGGAAACCTCGTAGCCGCATGAACCGAGAAGAACGTCTCCTCATCTACAAGCACAAGGTATGTTCGAAGTGTGATGGCGACGTGGACTGGTGGGATCTAGGTGCGCGTAAAGCGTATGCTTGTAAGAGGTGCCAGGTATGAACACCACTGAGACGAATCAAAATCTCGACCCTGTAAATTCATCATGTCCGGCTTGGATGAAGTGGGTGCTCGTCGCTGCGGGGATCTACAACCTGGCGTGGGGCGCCTGGACGATCCTGATGCCTGACTCGTTGTTCAGTTGGGCCGGAATGGATCTGCCGAGGTACCCACAGATCTGGCAATGTGTCGGCATGATTGTAGGCGTCTACGGCGTGGGCTACTTAGCTGCCTCGCTCGATCCCATTCGGCATTGGCCCATCACGTTAGTGGGCTTGTTGGGCAAGGTCTTTGGACCAATAGGTTTTCTGCAAGCCGTGATGTCAGGAGCGTTTGCTGCCAAGATGGGCCTAACGATCCTGACGAACGATCTCATCTGGTGGGTGCCATTCGCTCTGATCCTGCACCGAGCCTACAAAACTAACGCGCCGTGGACTGCGAGTTGACGGTGTTGCAAACTTCGGGAGCCAGCCAATGTCGGCAAACATCGTTCTGCTGTTGAATGTCGCATCAACGTGGGCAATGGTTGGACTGATCTGGCTTATCCAGGTTGTACATTACCCGTTGTTTGCTCAAGTCGGCGAAGAGAACTTTGTCCGCTATTCAGAAGACCACCAGCGGTTGATTACGCTGATCGTTTTGCCATTAATGGTCTGTGAATTGATCACATCGTTTTGGCTAAGGACGAACCGACCGCAAGCCGTGCCGGACAATTTCGTTATCGCGGGTATCGTTTTGGTCGTCGTCATCTGGCTGTCGACGTTTTTCATTCAGGTACCGCAGCATGGTCGTTTAGCGACCGCATTTGACCTAGGAACGATCCAGTTGCTGGTTCGGGGTAACTGGATTCGAACGGTCGCCTGGTCTCTGCGTGGAGTACTGTCGCTGTACATGACGTACCGCGTGCTGGAAGCGTGAGTTTGACCGACTAGCGAGTGTCTGATCCAAAGGTTGGATGACGTTGGCGTTTACTTACGCGGCCCGCATCACTCGTCGCAACGCAGGAACGACCTTTCGATTTACCCAAGGCACGGTAGGTTCTGGCAGCGGGCGAGCAGCAACACCCTCGCGACGAAACGCGAAGAACCAAAACTCTTTTTCTCCGTAAAGTTCGTACGGCGGTTGTTCGGCGAAGCCTTTGGGGATTGGACCCAAGTCGGCGTACTTGCCAAAAATACGCTTCGTGCTCTTTAGTGTCCGCCGTTGATAGCAGTCGATCACCGGACGGT
>CAYQMZ010000496.1:3097-6230 GCA_964418725.1 uncultured Pirellulaceae bacterium | reverse complement strand
GCGTCTGTGCGAACTGCAATACGGTCGCCGCGCGAGCGAAAGAAATGGCCGTTGTAGCTTTCGAAAAAGAACTGGCGGCCAAGTTGGCGGCGGAAGCAGTGGCAGAACCTGTCAGCTCAACGGAAGCTAGTGCCCCTGCACCGCAATCCGACGGCTAGCGATTGTGGGCTCGCCAAGCCCTATGCTGAACTTTGCGCTAGGCGAATATCTGATGTTTCACTTCGCCATGGACATCCGTCAAACGGAACGGCCTGCCGTCGTGCATGAACGTTAGCTGTTCATGGTTCAGGCCAAGCAGATGCAAGATCGTGGCATGCAAATCGTGCATGTGCGTCTTGTCTTTGATGGCATGGTGCCCGAATTCATCCGTTTCGCCGAAGCTGAATCCGGGTTTGACGCCACCGCCGGCCAAGAAGACAGAAAAACCGTTTGGGTTGTGGTCGCGTCCGGTGCCATTGTCTTGAGCGTAAGGCGTGCGGCCAAATTCTCCACCCCACCAGACCAGCGTGTCTTCTAACATGCCACGCTGCTTTAGATCGGCAAGCAGTGCTGCAACAGGCTTGTCCGTATTAAAGGCGTGTTCGGCGTGTTTCGGCAGGTTCGAATGTTGGTCCCAGCGCGGGTTGTTTGTGTTGTCACCGTAATTGACTTGAATGAACCGCACGCCAGCTTCCGCAAGTCGTCGGGCCATTAGGCATTGCTGCCCATAGCCGTCGGTGCCCTTCTCGCCAATGCCGTACATCTTTTTGATGTGCTCGGGCTCTTGTGAGATGTCCATGGCGTGAGGTGCATGGTGCTGCATGCGCCATGCCAGTTCGTAGGAGTTAATAACAGCTTCTAATTCGGTGTCACCGGTCTTGCCACGCAGTTGTTCGGCGTTGATCGCTCGTAGCAATTCGAACTGCGCTTGTTGCTGCGATGGTGTGAGGTGTTTGTTGGTTAGATTTTGAATGCGTGCGTCTTTGGCTTGGCCGCCTGCTCGACCGACTGCAGTTCCCTGATAAATTGCCGGCAGGAATGCGTTCGAATAGTTCCTTGGGCCACCATTTCCCATCGCCGGCTGAATCGAGATGAAACCTGGGAGGTTGTCGTTCTCTGTACCTAAACCGTAGAGCACCCATGAACCCATCGAGGGCCGAACCAAATTGATGGAACCGGTGTGCATGAATAACGTGGACGGGCCGTGTGCAACGCCCTCCGTGTGCATGCCTTTGATGAGACAAACATCGTCCACGTGCTGTGCGATCTGTGGAAACAGTTCACTGACGTGTTGGCCACATTCGCCGTATTGGCGAAACTTCCACGGCGATTCGAAGACACGTTGTTTTTTGATCTGACGAGTTTTGGCGAGAACTCTCGCGTCGTCAAACTCAATCATCTCGCCGTCTTTTTGGGCAAGTGTTGGCTTGTAGTCGAACGAGTCGACGTGGCTAGGTCCACCTTGCATGAACAGAAAGATCACCCGCTTCGCACGCGGCGGATGATGGGGCTTTTTGGCAAGTAGTGGATTCGCCACCCGCGGCGATTCTTGCTTGGAACCGCCTAAAGCCGAAGTCGTCGCGGCGGAGGACATGCCAGCTGCGGCGAGATACGCAAAGCCGCAACCGGTGGAGGTGAGAATCTGACGGCGGGAGATTGGCTGTCCATTCATGGCCTCATTATATTCGATTCAACAACGCATACACGGCCAATTTCTTATCGCTTCAACGCATGGATTGCTGGATTTTTGCGCGCAATACAGCGGATTCTGTGAACTGCGGGAGCTTCAAGGGCATGGGCGGAACGGATCGAGCCCAATCAATCTGGGGCTAACTAGTTTGTCCCTTGTGGCCTCTCTTGCGGCAACGCGATTCGTCCAAGCAGTTCCACCTGAGGTTCCGGATCTGGGGCGGCGGGCGTGGAGTCTGTTGCCTCAACCGGTCCAAAGCAAATGCCGCCCATCGCTGCGGTTGCTGGCGGCGGAGGCTCAGGTGCCGGCGATGGAGAATGCTTCAGTTCGGCGTTTTCGCGAACACAGCCAGTAATCGAAACGGCAAGCACTGATGCGGCCAGTGTGGCCAATTTCGATAGCAGTTTGCGACGCCGTTCTGGTTTGCGGTAACTGTCTGCTGTGACAATGTTGCCTTGCTTATCGCGTACGACGCGGGCACACATATCTGAGCCACTTGTCAGGGAATCGCGAATCTGAGCCTCCGACATGGTCTCGAAGTTTAGAACACTCTTTTGACAACTCGCGCAAAAGCGGCTCTGTTCCGAGCCGCTAAGGTCGTTCCAATCCATCGAGCAAGGGGATTCGATCTGAATAACTGGAAGTTGAATATTGGACATAGTCTGACTCCGTGTTTTGGGGACAGAGAGTGAGACGAACCATGTCTCGGGAAAGTTCCCAAGAAATTGTCTGCCCGTTGTTTCCTCAATATTGTGATGCGGAAAAGGCACAAACGGGCGTGCGTCTGGGGCCGCGTGCGACGCTTGTTGTTTGTGCGTTGCTTACTCGCTGCCGGTCTCCGCACGAATCAGTTCACCGATGTCTTGAAGTGCGACCAAGCCATCGTCGAACAATGCGCTAAAGTGTATGAATCCATGCAGGACGCCGGGGTATCGCTTGAGCGTAACTTCCGTGCCGGCCTGTTGAAGGTGGTTGTAGAAATTCTCGCCCTCGTCACGCAGCACATCGTATTCAGCAGTGATGATATGTGTCTTTGGGAGACCCTTAAGATCGTTTTCCGTCAGGATGACATGCTTCTTGTCGTTTGGGTTTGTTTCGTCCCAGTATTGCTCCCACATCCATTGCATCGTGTCAGCAGTCAGCCCGTATCCCTCCGCGAAGGCGTGGTAGGAATCAGTGCTGAAGCTGGCTTCGACGACTGGGTAGATGAGCACTTGAAATCGGATCTTGGGGCCATTCTCGTCACGTGCACGTAGCGAGACTGCTCCGGCCAGGTTTCCGCCGGCGCTATCGCCCGCGAGCATCAGGTTGTCGGTGTCGATCCCAAATTCTTCAGCGTGTAGGCCAACATAGTGAGTGACTTCGTAGCAGTCGTCGACTGCTGCCGGGTACTTGTGTTCTGGGGCCAGTCGATAATCAACTGCGATCACTGTTGCCTGCGACTCGTTTGCCAAGTGGCGGCAC
>CAYQMZ010000496.1:469-3087 GCA_964418725.1 uncultured Pirellulaceae bacterium | reverse complement strand
AGTGTGTCGTGGCTTTCAAGATTGCCGATCACCCAGCCACCGCCGTGGAAGTAAACGACGCACGGCGATTTGCGATCAGCCGAGACCGGTTCAGGACGATAGATGCGTATCGGTATGTCCCCTACCTTCCCGTCTTCGACCGAAGCGAGTTCCGGACCGACCCCGAATGCGGACTCAAAGCTGGCAAATAATTCGCGGCTTTCTTGGATCGGGATTTCTTGCCATGGCGGTCGATCCTGAGCTTGGATGATCTGGATGTACCGCTTGGATTGTGGATGTAGCGTCATTACTGCTTCAAGAAAACTGAGGGCGTCATTGGACGTCGCATGTTAGCATGTTTGGATGGAATAGATTATGCCCGTCGTCGGCAGCCAGAGTGGAAGGAAATTATCGTGTTCGAAGGAGTTAGAGGCCGTTGTGTCGCTTGGCGACGGCTGTGTATGGAAAGGGGATTCAGGTTCTTGAAGTTGATCAAGAGACTACCGATTCGATCGGCTGGGGCATTGTTGCTTGCGTTGTGTTGTTTGACCGGTGCCACGTCAATGGCAGACGACGGAGAACAGGATGCGGTGGTCGAATTCGAGGGGCTTCGCTTCTTTGGTGATAGCTTGACGGACGTCGGGAATCTGGATCGGTTCACTCTTGGGATTCAGCCCGGGGCGGAATACTACGAAGGTCGGTTTTCGAACGGCCCTGTCTACTCCGAGCAATTCGCCGAACTAATGGGTTTCGGTACATTGCTGCCTAGTTCCGAAGGTGGTGCCAACTATGCGTTTGGCGGCGGCAGGACATCTCGAACGGGGTTTTTTGACGGAGGGCTGTTCATCGAAGACCTGGATGAACAAGTCGATAGTTATCTTTCTGACCGAACCGTTAACCCGAACGAACTGCACATCGTGTTTGCGGGGGCCAACGACTTTGTTTTGGGAGATGAGTCGAATGCTAGGCAGCCAGCGCGGCGTGTGCGGCAACAGATTGACAGACTCGTCGATGCCGGGGCTCGGAAATTCTTGTCGATCAATTTGCCACCGCTTGGGCAGACGCCACGATTTCAAAATCAGCAACAGGAGATGGACGACAGGTCGTTCTTGTTTAACACGACGCTCGCGGAATTGTTGGACGAGTTAGAACAGCCCAGCGAAGACTCGGTCGAGGGACTTGAGATTTTCCGTCTCGATCTAGATCAACTGTTTCAGCAGTTGTTTGAACACCCTGCGGCATTCGGCATCACGAATGTTTCTGAGCCCGCCATCAATGTGAGCGATCCGACTGGCTATCTGTTCTGGGATGACGTCCATCCTTCAACGCGAGCTCACGAATTACTGGCTGGCGCTGCTTATCGGATGTTCCAGGCCGAGCCCCTCGTTGGTGACTTTAACTTGAGCGGCGAGATTGAAGCGTGGGATATTGATCTATTGGCTCTTGCCGCGACGTCTGAAAATGACAACCTTGAGTTTGATGTTAACGACGACCAATCGATCGATTTTTTAGATGTTGACGCATTGCTTGCTTCGGTCGGGACGAGCAACGGAGACGCGGATCTGAACGGAGCGGTTGAGTTCGCAGACTTCTTAGTGTTAGCACGAAGTTTTGGCGAAGCGGGATTCTGGTCCGATGGCGATTTCGACGGCAATGGTGAAGTGCAGTTCGGCGATTTCTTAATACTGACACGAAACTTCGGTGACTCCCCTGCCCTGCCCGCGGCGTCAAACGTGCCAGAGCCAGGCGTTGGCAAGTGGCTGCCTATTCTGTTGCTGGGGTTGTTTCGCGGGCTCGCCAGAGCATCCAGGCGGCAACCGCCAGCATCAGGACAGCTGCAAGCGATCCCGCATTGATTGGGCCTTTCTCTCGCCACCAAACGATGCTGTAGCCGATCGCTCCTAGCAGAGAGGCGTAATATCCGAAGACATACAGCGTCTTGCGAATGATGTAGCCTTCTTGGCCCACAAGCCCAACAACAGCTGACGCGGTGACCACGTTGTGAACGCAAATGGTATTGCCGGCTGCTCCGCCTACCGCCTGCAGTGCGACGACCCAGATTGGATCGACGTTGATCTGAGTCGCGACTTCGTACTGAAACATCGAAAACATCATGTTGCTGACGGTATTTGAGCCCGCGACCGCAGCCCCGATTCCTCCGATGAACGTAGAAAACAACGGCCAAGCGTCGCCGACGGCCACGGACACCCCTGTGGCCAACGCATCCGGCATCGGTTGAAAACCAGCCAGACCACCGTTGCTCTTTAAGAAAACGTGAACCATCGGGACAGTAAATATCAACGCGACGGAGGCGAGCATCGTCGTGCGAATTGACTTTGCGACCGCGCGGCCATACGACGCAATCGACATTCGATGTGCAACGAGAGTTATTAGTGAGACTACGACGAAAACGGTTCCGGGTAAGTACAGCGGTTCGATACGCTTTTTAATGCCAGTTCCCAGCAGATCTGTGAATTCAATGCCGACTTGCTTGATGAGCGGCTTGATGCCAAAGCCAGTGACGCGAGTGCAAACCAAGAGCAACGCAACCAGAACGTACGGCAGCCATGCTGCAATCAAATTCATCTGACGGGAGCTGTTGGACGAGTCAGTTTCAGTGGTAGTGCCCGCAGGTTGGG
>CAYQMZ010000496.1:0-459 GCA_964418725.1 uncultured Pirellulaceae bacterium | reverse complement strand
TTGGGATGCTGGCTTGGGCAGCCATTCACTGGGCCAGCTAGAGGATGGCGGGAAGTCCCAGCCCAGGTCACTGGGGATGAGCCAACCGAGTTTGGCGATTGGCACCATGATTGAAAGACCTACGAGACCGCCAATGATGGACGGGAATTCAGGGCCGAGCAGGCGTGCTACAAGAAAGTATGGAATGGTCATGGCAAACGCGGCGGCGATTGCATAGCGCCAGACAGCCAGCCCCTCGCGGATACTGCGCCTCGCACCAAAGAATCTGGTCATCATGCAGACTACGAAAAGCGGGATGAAGGTACCGCCCAGCATGTGTAGGAACGCAACACGCCAGCCGATCGCGTGCTGCAGCTCCGGCGTGACTTCCATTCCGCTCTCTAGACCAGTAGAGACTCCGATCAATATCGGCGTGCCAACAGCGCCGAATGAAACAGGCGTACATTGGATCGTCATGCC
>CAYQMZ010000495.1:0-6242 GCA_964418725.1 uncultured Pirellulaceae bacterium | reverse complement strand
TCGAAATGCCAGCGGACCTCGGTGGCGACAACATTTACGAAGTCCGCGTGGTCGTCACCGATGACGGGACGCCATCGCTGTCGACCAGCCAATTAGTATTCGTCACGGTCGACAACGAAAACGAGACTCCTGTAATCACGGATCCCTCAGCGAACGGGACGGTGTTTGCACCCGAGAACCAGACGGACGGAGCTGCAATTTCCATCGCTGACCCTGATGCTGGCGATTCACACGTCTACACATTGACGGGGCCAGATGCCGCTCGGTTCGTCGTGTCGACGGGCGGTCAAATTAGCTTTACGGTGCCGCCGAACCGAGAAGCTCCGAGTGACGCGGATGTGGATGCGGTATACGAAGTCACGGCCACGGCTACAGATGCGGGGGGCCTTCAGGATTCGGTCCCATTCTTTATCTCAGTCACGAATGTGAACGAGCCGCCTACGGTGACCGGCGATCCGAGTGCGATCGTCAGTGAAAACACGGCGGCGGTACCAATTTCCGTTTCTGTTTCCGACGTGGATGCGGGTGACAGCTTCCAGTTTGGTGTCAGCGGTGTCGACGCCGCACTGTTCACCATTGACCCGAATACGGGTGCCTTGGACTTCATCACTGCTCCAGACTTCGAGGTGCCTGCCGACGACAACGGCGACAACAACTACGAATTCGAAGTGACGGCTACGGATGCCGGTGGGTTGGTCGGTTCTCATCCCGTGAACATCAATGTCATCAACCAGGGAGACGGACCCTCGATTGTGTCGCCGACGACAGCGGCACACGTCGAGCATGATCCAGTTCTTGGTCCGCTGGTAACGATCGTGGCAATCGATACGGAAGACGACGTCGCGGGGTTGCCGTTGAGCTATACCATCACTGGCGGTCCGGATGCGGCTGAGTTCGACCTGAATTCTGCCGGTGAACTTTCGTTTGTGTCAGAGAAGAACTTTGAAAGTCCGACGGATAGCGATGCAGACAACTTCTACGAAGTCGAAGTGACCGTAACGGACTCTGACGCTCAGTTCGCGATGCAGACGATCAGTGTCGAGGTGCAAGATATCAACGACTTGCCGTTGATCACTTCTGATAATGGCGGTGCGACCGGAATCACGCTGGACGAAAACTTGACGTTTGTCACGTTGGTAACGGCAGTGGACGACGAAGACGGCACCAACCTCGACTACCAGATCTCTGGTGGAGCCGACGCAGGTCTGTTCTCCCTCGACTCGATTGCCGGCGATCTTTCGTTCGTGACCGCACCGAACTATGAAATGCCGGCGGATGCGGACTTTGACAATACGTATGAAGTGGAAGTCACCGTATCCGACATGGACGGTGGGCAGAGCACGAAGGCAATTACTGTGGACGTTGCCGATGTGTCGGAGTCGCCGGTCATCAGTTCTGACGGTGGGCTTGACGTGGTCAGTGTGACACAGGACGAGCATCAGTCATTGGTTACCACGTTGGCGTACAGCGATGACGAAGACGCGCTGAACGGCTTGCCGTTGAATGTTGCGTTGAGCGGCGTTGACGCGGCAGCCTTCGAAGTCAATGCAAGCAATGAGTTGGCGTTCCTGGTCTCGCCGGACTTTGAAATGCCAGCGGACAGTGATGCAGACAATATCTACGACGTAACTGTGACGGTTACTGACAGTGATGCTCTGACGGACACACAAACGTTCTCGATTGCCATTCAGGACGTCAATGAACCGCCTTTGATCTCGTCGGCGGCGACTGCCAACATCGACGAGGGAACCACAAGCGTATTGACGGTTGTTGCAAGCGACGTGGACGATGTTTCGCTTACGCTGTCGATAAGTGGCGGCGACGACGCTGGGTTCTTTGACTTGGCTGCCGGTGGCGAGCTTTCGTTCCTTAGCGAGCCGAGTTTTGAGCTTCCGTTGGATGCCGATGGAGACAACGTTTACGAAGTCCAGGTAACCGCCACGGATGCCGGTGGGCTGACGGCTGTCCAGGATGTGTCGGTGACGGTTGATAACGTTTCCGAGGCACCCGAGTTGCTTAACCTAAACGGCGATCCAAGCGTCGAGATCGTGATCGAAGGTGATACCGGAGTCGGGTTCTTTACGGCTGTTGACGGGGAGGATGCACTGGCGAACCTGCCATTGACCTGGAGCATCAACGGTGGAGTCGATGCGCAGTTCTTCTCGATGAACGTCAACGTGTTGGCATTCAATCAGTCTCCCGATTTTGAATCGCCAGCTGACGACAACCTGGACAATATCTACGAAGTTGAAATTGCGGTCACTGACTCCGATCTTCTGACAACGACGCACATGGTGAACGTGCATGTGGTCAATCGAAACGAAGCACCAACAATCTCGAATACGGAAACGGCCTTCCAGGTAACGGAAGGCCAGCTTGAGACAATCACGACCGCTACTGTGCTGGACCCGGATACCAGCGACAACCATGGCTGGAGCCTGCTTGGCCCGGATCGACATTTGTTCTCAATCGACGACAGCGGTGTGCTGAGTACCGCTGAAGGCTTGGACTTCGACACGCACTCGGATGCCAATGGTGACGGCATCTACGAAGTGGACGTGGTTGCGACGGATATCGGCGGACTAACGGGTTCGAAAGGGTTCCAGGTGACGGTCCTTGAGCGTCCGTTGCCCCCGAACATCAATCTGGGTAGCGACACGGTGATTGCTGTCGGTACCGATGGGGACGACGAAATCGAGCTGCAGCTGGGTGATGACAATCACGTGTTGATCATGAACGGCGAGAGCTATTCGTTCGACGCTCAGGCGATCAGCGTCTTCCACCTGGGAGCCGGGGCCGCAGCAGCGGACGACTGGGTGAAGGTCACCGGAACAACTGCAGACGATGTGGGCAAGGTGTTGGATGGGCGAGGCACCTATCGTTCGAGCAATTACAACGTCTACACGTACAGTTTCGACAGCGTTGTTTTCGACGGCGGTGGCGGAGACGACTACACAGAGATCTTCGGTTCGGAAGAATTCGATACTCTGCAGGGCTTGCCGCAGGATACCTTGCTTGAGACACCGACCGATACAATTCGCATGCTCAACTTCGCTCGTGTAGATGCCTACGGCCGTGGCGGTGACGACTACGCGCAGGTGTACGGAACCGAAGGTGAGGATGACTTCTACACCTACGATGGCTACGAAGTGCTGCAAGGTCCTGGGCACTATCAAGTCACGAAGGGCTTCTTCCGTGTTGATGCCTATGGTCGCGGCGGAGAAGACACCGGGCACCTGTTCGACACCACCGGCGATGACCACATGTACGCGTTCGCGGATTTCGTCGTCATGCAGTCAGTAACCACGAAGTCGGTCGCGAAAGGTTTCGAGTGGGTTGAAACCGCCGCGGATCGAGGCGGCAATGATACGGCTCATTTGTTTGACCTGCAGGCACGCGAGCACTTGTTTGCGTCGGGGAACACGGCTGCTGTCAGTCGTGGTGACCGTTTTGTTGTGGCACGCAACTTTGATACGGTCGAAGTCAGAAGCCAAAACAACGAGGAACCAAGTACCGATATTCGCCCAATTGACTTTGTGTTGGCCGGCGATGAAGACTGGCTGGTATAAGGCTCGCCCTGTTCGATTGTGAGTTTCGTTTCCACGCGATGCCATACAACTGTTAGAATTCCGGCGGGCTCACTCGCGTTTGGTCGGATTCAACACATGTCAGAAAAGCACTACGTCGATGCGAAGGGACGCACGCGTTGGCATTGCAACGATGCATTGGCGGATAAACTCAAGGAGTTGTACGACTACTTGGTGATCGGCAACTACGAAGAGAGTCACGCGGCTCGGTATCCACGGCTTGCCCACACGATTTCTCGCCATCCCGAATCTATTGAGGAATTGGCGAAAGAGGGACGGCTGACGAGCATCTCTGGGATTTCGAAGATCATTGAGGGCATCATCACGGAGTTACTCGAAACCGGATCCTGTAAGAAGATGGACGTCGGAGACGAGTTTTTCACTCCGCCGCCGCGGACTGTGCTTGAGTTGACGAAGATCCCACGCCTCGGCGCAAAGACAGCACGGACGCTGTATCAACACCACGGAATCGATGGGCTGGATGCGTTGGCTCGCGCGATCGAGGACGGTTCGATCAATGCAGTGAAAGGCGTCGGCAAGGCGATGGTGAAAACGATGAAAGATCACATCGAAGCCCGCTGACGCTCAACTACGCGAACAGGGCGTAGCCGCCAGTCGCAAGATGCTCCTTCCGAGCAGCCGAATAACACGCGAGTTACCAATGAAGCTGTCTATCATCATTCCGGCATACAACGAGGAAATCGAGCTGCCTGAGTGTCTTCGGACGGTGCATGATGCGATGGCAATCATCGGAAAGGAACGCTCTAAGCCACCGACGGTTGGGGCGGACAACCTCAGCTCTGAGGCGACAGAGTTTGGCTGGGAGCTTATTGTTGCTGACAACAACTCGACCGACCAAACTGCCGCCATTGCGGAAGCCCATGGAGCGAAGGTAGTGTTCGAAGGAATCAATCAGATTGCAAAAGCTAGAAACGCTGGAGCCCGCATTGCTACTGGCGATTGGTTTCTGTTCATCGATGCCGACTCGCGATTGCACGTTGATTCCGTTCGCGAAATGCTGGAAGCGATCGACACAGATAGATATGGCGGCGGCGGGTGCCTTGTTCGCATGGACGACATCCCACGTTGGGGCCGCCTGGGGATTTTCACATGGAACACATTGTCACGAATGATGAAGTGGGCCGCTGGGTCGTTCGTGTTTTGTCGCAGCGACGCTTTCCGTGAAATGGGTGGGTTCGACGAGAAATATTATGCAGCCGAAGAGTTGTATTTCAGCTCGTCGTTGAAAAAGTGGAGTCGTGAGCAAGGATTGGGATTTGTGATTCTGCGTCGCCAGCCGCACGCTAGTTCGTCACGAAAATTCAGGATGTACTCCAACGCTGAGATCTTTCGCCTGTTCGCTCGTGTCGTCTTTTCATACGGACGAACCGTCACAAGTCGCTCGGCACTGGACTTCTTCTACGATGGGCGGCGTTAGCCTGAGCTGATGTCGGGTATTCCGCGGCGAAATGCCCAATTATGGCGAGATAGCCATTCGCCGGCCTATGTTGTGAACACCCTGTTTTTGGTACAAAACGCTGTTCTTTAACGTCCAAAGCACGAAATTAACCGCTCAGAACGCAGGAGCACAAAATGGCAACCAACGATGCACTCAACCGGAAATTACGAATGGCCCTTTGTGGTGGCGGCCAAGGTTCGTTTATTGGGCGGGTTCACTGTACGGCGGCGGTGCTCGACAACCGAGCTGAATTGGTTGCTGGCGCGTTGTCGTCCAACCCCGAGCGTGCGAAAGCGTCTGCTCCGGACTATGCCATTGCAGAAGATCGGGCCTACGGCTCCTATCAAGAGCTTTTTGATTCCGAGAACGCCTTGCCGGAAGATCAGCGAATTGACTTCGTGTCGGTTGCTACGCCCAACCACACGCACTTCCAGATTGCCAAGGCTGCCGTGGAAGCTGGCTTCAACGTCATTTGCGACAAACCAATGACGTTCGATCTGGCTCAAGCAGAAGAGTTGGCGAAGATCGTCGACAACTCGGATGTCGTCTTCGCCGTATCCCACAACTACACCGGTTACCCACTGGTTCGCCAAGCGAGAGAGATGATTCTTGGCGGCGAACTTGGTGAGATCAACGCCATTCGTTCGAACTACATTCAAGGCTGGTTGCGGACGAAACTGGAAGACGAAGATCAAAAGCAGGCTGCATGGCGTACGGACCCCAAGAAGAGCGGTGCCGCTGGCTGTTTTGGAGATATCGCGACACATGCGTACAACCTGGGACGCTACATGACCGGGTTGCTGCCGGCAGAGATCAGTTGTCATCTGAAGACGTTTGTCGACGGACGGCCGCTCGATGATTATGGGACCGCCATCGTTCGCTATGAAAACGGAGCGTTGGGTACCGTGACTGCATCGCAGATTTCGCACGGGCGTGAAAACGATTTGTTCATCGAGATCGACGGTACGAAGAAGTCGTTGATTTGGCGACAAGAAGAGCCCAACGTCATGATCGTTCGCGAGAATGGCAAGCCTCATCAAATGTACACTCGGGATCCGAATGCCGAATTCATGAACGAATCGGGAGCCGGTGCTTGCCGATTGCCAAGTGGCCATCCCGAAGCATTCTTCGAGGCGTTCGCAAATGTCTATCGTGCTTCCTACGATGCCATGGTGGCTCGGGCCACGGGCCAGTCG